>JAEUIK010000178.1 GCA_016793185.1 Planctomycetaceae bacterium
CCTCCCTCGCCGCCGAATCCCGCCGAGGTCGCGGCCGCACAGGGCAAGCTCGCCGACGCGGCGACGAATGTTCGCCAGGCGGAACTCCAACTCGGCCTGGCCGAAGCCAACCTCTTGGCGATCGACGCGCGGCTGGCCGCCGATCGCGCCCGATTCGCGAGCCCGACCGATCCGCATGCCGAAGCCCTGGCGCTGGCCGCCAGCCGGGCTCAGCGACAGGCGGCCGTGTGGAACGTGGAGAAAGATCTCGCCTCCGCCGAGCTGGACCTCGCCGCCGCTCAAAAAGCAGGCGTCCCCGATGACCCCGCGACGGGCAGCCTGCTGCAAGCGAAGATCGACGCGCTGCGAAAGGCAAAGCCCGCTGCTGAGGCGCTCGCTCAGGCCGCGACCGAAGCGGCCGTCAAGGTCGAAACCATCCGCCAGCAGCTAGCCACGGCCCAGCAGACGGCTAAGGCCTCGTCGACCGACTACGCGCCGCTCGACACCATTTATCCGATGCAGAGCACCGGCAGGCGCCTGGCGCTAGCCCGCTGGATCGCCAGCCCGGCCAATCCATTGACGCCGCGCGTGGCGATCAATCACATCTGGATGCGGCACTTTGGCGAGCCGCTGGTGGGCACCGTCTTCGACTTTGGGCTTCGCGGACAACGCCCCACGCATCCCGAAATGCTCGATTGGCTCGCCGCCGAGTTCGTCGAGCGCGGCTGGAGCATGAAGACGGTGCATCGGCTGCTCGTGACCAGCCAGGCCTACCGCCGAGCTTCCACCCCACACCACACCGGCGAGATCGATCAGGCGCGCGTCAATCAACAGCTCGATCCCGACAATCGCCACCTCTGGAGGATGAACCCGCGCCGCATGGAGGCCGAGACCGTCCGCGACAGCGTGCTGGCAGTGGCGGGTGAGTTGGATTTCACGTCGGGGGGACCCGATTTGGATCACGAACAGGGATTCACCTCGCGCCGGCGGAGCGTCTACTTTCGCCATGCCAGCGAGAAGCAGATGCTGTTCCTGAAGCTCTTCGACACGGCCAGCGTCAACGAATGCTATCGGCGCTCCGAAAGCATCGTGCCGCAGCAGGGGTTGGCCCTGGCCAACAGTCCCCTGGCGATCGAACGGGCCCGCCACACGGCGGCGCGCCTGGCCGAGGCGCACGGCGCAGGTGCCGATCTCGAGTTCGTGGTGGGCGCGTTCGAACACATCCTCTCACGACGCCCCACGGAGGCCGAACAGTCGGAGTGCCTGGCGTTCCTCGCGGCACAGCACACGGCGCTCGCAGCGAACTCGGCGGCACCGTCGACTGACTCGCCGTCCACCGCCGCCACACCGGATGCGGTCGGCGGCGGCGCTCCCTCGGCCGATCCGCGGCAACGCGCTCGCGAAAGCCTGATCCTGGTTCTCTTGAATCACCACGACTTCGTCACGATCCGCTAAGGACCGCCGCATGGCACGCCCCCGTCGGAATCCTCACCCGCACTGCACCGGAGTTCGTCGCCGGGCCTTCCTGGCGGACGTCGGCATGGGCTTCACCGGCCTGGTGCTCGGCAGCATGCTTGCGCAGGAGGGAACCTTCCGCGGGACGGCCGCCGCGAGCGACGAGTTGGCCCACTGGTCGCCCCCCGACGGACGCCCGCACTTCGCCCCCCGGGCCAAGAGCGTGATCTGGTTGTTCATGGTGGGGGGCACCAGCCACATGGAGAGCTTCGACCCGAAGCCGGCGCTCAACAAGTACGCCGGCAAGACGGTCGCCGAAACGCCGCTGCCCGACCCGCTGCAGTCTCCCTTCGTCAAGAAAAACCTGCGCGAGCTCGTGCAGGGGCTGCACCATCCGCACCCCAACCTCTACCCCTTGCAAGTCGGCTACCAGAAGCGGGGCCAGAGCGGCATCGAAGTCAGCGATTGGTGGCCGCATCTGGGAGACTGCGTCGACGACCTGGCGATCGTCCGCTCGATGTGGACGACCGACAACGATCACGGCGCGCAATTGCAGTTTCACACGGGGCGCCACGTCCTCGAAGGTCAGTTCCCCACCGTCGGCTCGTGGGTGCAGTACGGCCTCGGGACGCTCAACGACGACTTGCCCCAATTCGTGGTCATGGGGACGCCGATCGCCGATTGCTGCGGCGGAGTCGGCGGTCACGGCGGCGCTTACCTGGGGCCCGCCTACCACGGCGTGCAGATGTCGGTCGATCCCCGGAATCCGCTCCCCTACGCTACCCCGGTCGGCGGCATTACCCACGACGAGCAGGCGGCCCAGTTCGGCCTGCTCAATCGGCTCAGCCGGCTGACCGCCGTCGAGTATCCCGACGACGCGGCGTTGCGGGCTCGGATCAAGTCGTACGAGCTGGCCTTCCGCATGCAGACCGCCGTGCCCGAGGTGCTGGCCTTCGACACCGAATCAGCCGCGACGCAGCAGCTCTATGGGCTCGACCAGGATGCCACCCGCGAATTCGGCCAGCAGTGCCTGGCCGCGCGGCGCATGGTCGAGCGCGGCGTGCGCTTCGTGCAACTGTTCCATGGCAGCAACGGCGGCGCCGGCGCCTGGGACGCGCACGGCGGACTCAAAGCAGGGCATACGGCACTGTGCGGCGCCGTCGACAAGCCGATCGCCGGCCTGCTCAAGGATCTCAAGCAGCGCGGCCTGCTGGACGAAACGCTCGTCGTGTGGGGGACGGAATTCGGCCGCACGCCCGGGGCGCAGAACTCCGACGGCCGCGATCATCACCCCTATGGCTTCTCGGTCTGGCTGGCCGGCGGCGGCATTAAGGGGGGCGTCGTCCATGGCGCCACCGACGAGCTCGGCTTCCACGCCGTCGAAAATCGCCATTACGTGACGGATCTCCACGCCACGGTGTTGCACCAGCTCGGTCTCGACCCGCGGCGCCTCGAAGTCCCCGGCCGCAAACGGCTCGAAATCGACTTCGGCACGCCGATTCGTGAGATCATTGCCTGAATGCGTCGGGAGCACCCTCCATGCGTCGTATCCTTCCCTTGACGCTCGTCGCGCTCGCGTGCCTTACGGCGATGGTCAAGGCGTCACCGCCGCGGGTCGCGACATTTCGCGTCGAGATCACTCCCCCGGACGGCAGTCCCCTGTGCGGCGGTTGGATCAAGCCGCTGGAGGGGGTCGACGATCCCCTCTGGGCCAAGGGAATCGTGCTCGATGACGGGGCGCAGAAGTACGTGCTCTGCGCCCTCGACTGGTGCGAAGTCCGCGATTCGGCCCACGATCGGCTGCGCGAGGCCTTGGCCCAGGCCGTGGGCACGCAAGCCCGGTTGACGGCTGTGCAATCCCTGCATCAGCACAACGCGCCGATTGTCGACATCGACGCCGAGCGACTGATCGCCGCGCAACCCAAGCCGCTAAGGTCGGTCGACGTCGGGCATTTCGAGCAGGTTGTCGAGCAGTTGCGAAAAGCCGCGGCCGACGCCAACAGCCGCCTCGCTCCCTTCGACGCCGTGGCCACGGGCACGACAGTGGTCGAGGAAGTTGCTTCGAGCCGCCGCATCCGCGATGCCGACGGCAAGCTGACCGTGAGGTACAGCTCGGCCGCCGATCCCAAATTGCGCGCCCTCCCGCTGGGACTGATCGATCCGTTGCTGCGAACCGTCTCGCTCCTCCAGGGAGAGAAGCCCCTGGTGCGTCTGCACTACTACGCCACGCACCCGCAGAGCTATTACGGAGATGGACGCGCGTCGAGTGAATTCCCCGGCCTGGCCCGCGAGCGGCTGGAGCGCGAGGAGGGGGTGTTTCAGATCTACTTCACGGGCTGCGCCGGCAACGTGGCCGCCGGCAAGTACAACGACGGCACGCCGCTCGCCCGGGTGCAACTTACCGAGCGGATGTATCAAGCCATGAAGCGTTCTTCCGCCGCGAGCAGCCATCGCCCTGTCGGCACGATCGCGTGGCGGACCACCGAGTTGCTGCTGTCGATCCGCAACGACGCCGGTTACAGCGAGGCCGAGGGACGGGCCGCGATTGCCAATCCCGATGCCCCGGCTACGCAGCGCCTGAACGCGGCCCTGCAACTCGCCTATCGCGAACGGATCGACCGGCCGTTCGAGTTGACATGCCTCGAGCTCGGCGACGTCCGCTGCCTGCACCTGCCCGGCGAGCCGTTTATCGAGTTCCAGTTGCTCGCGCAAAAGTTGGCCACCGACAAGTTCGTCTGCGTAGCGGGCTACGCCGACGGGGCGCCCGGCTATCTCTGCACGGCGGCTGCGTACGGCGAAGGGGGCTATGAGCCGACCGCCTCGCTCGTGACTCCCGCCTCGGAAGCGCTCATCAACGCAGCGATCGGGCGACTGTTGTCTCCCAAGTAATTGCCCGCACGTTCTCCCACACCAGACGCAAAACTCGTTACATCCGCGAAATCTTGAGAATTTGGTGAACTTTCGGGGCCAGTGGCAGATAATACAGGGGAGAGAAAGCAAGTCCGCGGTGACTCTTGCAAGGGAACAGGACCATGACCAGGCGATCCATCGTGGCAGTGGTGTTGGGGTTGTTGGTGGCCGCCAGCGCGTCGATTTTTGCTCCGGCCCCGGCGGAGGCTGCCGCGCGTCGCTCCTATCGCTGGGGAGGCGGCACCTCGCGCTACGGGTTTTATCCTCCCCACCGCACCAAGGGGATGAAGCAACTGGGACCCGTCCCCGCGCTCGGGGGCGTCCGCTCGCTCAAAGGCTGGGGCGGCGAGCGCTAGGCCGCTGGCCCCGCACAATGACTCTGCCACGCCAAAGCCCAGGGAGTACCCTCCCTGGGCGTTTAGGGTGTGGCACGATCTGGCGGTTTTCTCCCTGGGTTATTCTCGAGCCTGGGTGCGCGCCCCGGGTCATTTCTCCCTCGATCTGGTTGCCTCGTGCGCAGGGCAAGTGCATGATGTTTGGCACTTGCCGCACGTTGCCGGCACGCATGGCGGTGCCCGGCAAGCAATCCCTCCGACAACATGACCTCCGCACCTGCTCCCGAGGAGATCCGAACCATGCATCCGCTTCGCGCATCGCTCACCGCACTTGTGGCGAGTTTCACTTGGCTTGCCGTGGCGCAGGCCGCCGTCGAGCCGCATCCGCTGTTCACGGACGGCGCGGTCCTGCAGCGCGACATGCCCGTCCCCGTCTGGGGAACCGCCCAGGATGGCGAGAAGGTCACCGTCAAGTTCAACGGACAGGAGAAGTCGGCCACGGCCAAGGATGGCCGCTGGGAAGTCACGCTCGACAAGATGTCGGCCGGCGGCCCCTTCGAGTTGTCGATCGCCGGCGAGAACCAGGTGACGGTCAAGGACGTGATGGTCGGTGAAGTCTGGATCGCCAGCGGCCAGTCGAACATGCAATGGCCGGTCTCCCGCAGTGCTGGCGCCGAACAGGCGATTGCGAGCGCCGGCAATCCCTATCTGCGCCTCTTCACCGTTCCCCGGCAGGCGATGCCCGATCCGCAGCTCTCGGTGGCGACCAAATGGGAGCCCTGCAACTCGCAAACCTTGCCGGACTTTTCGGCGGTCGCGTATTACTTTGGGCGCGACCTGCAAAAGAAGCTCGGCGTCGCGGTCGGCCTGATCAACACCTCGTACGGCGGCACGCCCGCCGAGGCTTGGACCAGCCGCGAGGGCTTGCTGGCCAGCCCGACGCTCAAGGGAATGATCGCAGCCCGCGATGCGGCGATCGCGAACTTCCCGGCGGCCCAGGAGCAATATGCCAAGGCCGTTGCCGCCTGGGAGCAGGCCGCGGCCAAAGCCAAAGACGCGGGCGAGAACGCGCCCGAGAAGCCCAAGCCGCCGCAGGATCCCTCGACCAGCCCCCACTCTCCCAGCGGTCTCTACAACGCGATGATCCATCCGCTGGTTCCTTACGCCTTTCGCGGCGCGATCTGGTACCAGGGAGAATCGAATGCCGGTCGTGCGTATGAGTACCGGACGCTTTTCCCGGCGATGATCAGCGACTGGCGCCGGATCTGGCACAAGGAGGAGTTTCCCTTCCTCTTCGTGCAATTGGCGCCGTTCATGAAGATGACCAACGAACCGGGCGATAGCGCCTGGGCCGAACTGCGGGACGCTCAATTGCACACCGCGCGAACCTTGCCGAACACGGCCATGGCCGTGATCACCGACGTCGGCGAGGAGAACGACATCCATCCGCAAAAGAAGCAGCCCGTCGGCGAGCGCTTGGCCTTGGCGGCGCTGGCGCTGGCGTATGGCCAGCCGGTTGAGTATTCAGGACCCGACGCCAACGGCGCCGAGTTCTCGGGTGCGAAGGCCGTCGTCAAGTTCAAGCATGTGGGAGGGGGTCTCGTCGGACGCGATGCGCAAGGAAACCCCACGCCGGAGCTGACCGGCTTCACGCTGGCCGGCGACGATCAGAAGTTCGTCAACGCCCAGGCCAAGATCGAAGGCGATACCGTCGTGGTGACGGCTGCCGGCGTCACCAAGGCCGCGGCCGTGCGTTACGGTTGGGCGAATTTTCCGCTCGGTAATCTCTGGAACCAGGCGGGCCTGCCGGCCAGCCCTTTCCGGACCGATGACTTTCCGCTGACGACGGCGCCGAAGTGATCGACGGCGACGCTCGCCTGCCGGAGCTGGCGTCACTGAGGTCGGAGAATGTGGTGCGAACATCGAGGGCCCAAGGACCGAGGTCACTGACCGCGGCTACCGCAGAGGATTGTGTCATGCGCGTGTTTCTGTTTTGTGCTCTTTCACTTGTGGGATGGAACCTGTTGATGACGACCGCAGCCCAGGCCGCGCGGCCTTTGACCATTGCCGACCTGTTCAAGTTCGAGCGGCTCTCGGATCCGCAGCTTAGCCCCGACGGCAAGCTCGTCGCCTATGTGGTCTCGCAGCCGAACCTCGAGAAGAACAGCTCGGTTTCGACGATCTGGCTGGCGCCGACCAATGGCGGCGCGGCGCGTCAACTCACCACCACCACCAAGCACGATCGACACCCGCGCTGGAGCCCTGACGGCAAGCAGATCCTGTTCGAGTCCGATCGCGGCGGCAGTCAGCAGTTGTGGGTGATCGATATCGCCGGGGGCGAAGCCCGGCAGTTGACCGCGATCGCCAGCGAGGCCGGCACGGGCATCTGGTCGCCCGACGGCAAATCGATTGCCTTCGTCTCAGCCGTCTATCCTGAGTACTCGGACAAGCCCTACGCCGAGAGCAACGCCACCAACCAGAAGCGCAAGGAGGAAACCGAAAAAAGCCCGGTCAAAGCCCGGGTGTTCACCAAACTCTTCTACCGGCACTGGGACTCGTGGGTCGAAGACAAGCGGCAGCATCTGTTCGTGATTCCGGCCGCTGGCGGCGAGCCTCGGGATGTCACTCCGGGCGACCGCGACGGCTATCCGACGTCGAGCACCTTCTCGACCGGGGACGATTTCTGCTTCACGCCCGACAGCCAGTCGATCGTCTTCACGGCTCCGCCCGAAAAGGACGAAGCCTGGAGCACCGACTACAACCTGTACGTCGTGCCTGTGACGGGGGGACCCGCAAAACGTCTTACCGAGAACCCGGCGGCCGACAACGGTCCGAAATTCTCGCCAGACGGCAAGCGACTGGCCTATCGCGCCCAATCCCGTACGGGGTTCGAGGCCGATCGTTGGCAACTCATGGTCCTCGATTTCCCCGGCGGTAAGCCGAAGAGCGTCACGCCGAGCTTCGATCGTTCGGTCGAAAGCTTCGTGTGGCGCGACAACGACACGATCGACTTCACCGCCGAGCAGAACGCCAGCTCGCCGATCTTCCGGGTCTCAGTTAAGGCCCCGGCCGCGCCGCAGGAGATCGCCGCCGGCGGCACCAATGGATCGCTCTCGACCGACACTCAGGGAAAACTACTTGCATTCGCGCGGGCATCGCTCGACCGTCCCGCCGACGTGTTTGTCTTGGATGCCCAAGGCCAGGCCCGGAATCTCACCCATGCCAACGCCCAGCTTCTGGCCGAGCTCGACCTGCCTCGCCCCGAAAGCGTGACTGTCCCCGGCGACGGCGGCACGCCGATGCAGATGTGGATCCTCAAGCCCCCTGGCTTCGATCCCAAAAAGAAATGGCCGCTGGCCTATCTGGTCCATGGGGGACCGCAGGGCGCTTGGGACGACAACTGGAGCTATCGTTGGAACGCCCAGCTCTGGGCCGCGCAGGGCTACGTCGTCGCGCTCCCCAATCCGCGCGGCAGCACGGGCTTCGGACAAAAGTATGTCGACGAGATTTCCGGCGATTGGGGTGGTAAGTGCTTCAACGACTTGATGGCCGGGATGGACTACCTGGAGAAGCTCCCCTACATCGATCGCGAGCGGATGGCCTCGGCCGGCGCTTCGTTCGGCGGCTATATGATGAACTGGTTCGCGGGGCACACCGATCGCTTCCAGACGTTGATCACGCACTGCGGCGTTTACAACTTCGACAGCATGTACACCACGACCGAGGAGCTGTGGTTTGACGAATGGGAGCACGGCGGCCCCCCCTGGGGCAAGCACCGCGACTCCTACGAGAAGCACTCGCCGCATCGCTTTGCCGAGAAGTTCAAAACTCCGATGCTGATCATCCACAATGACCTTGACTTCCGCGTCCCGGTGAGCGAGGGCTTGCAGCTCTTCACCGCGCTGCAACGGCAGGGAATCGAGTCGAAGATGATCAACTTTCCCGACGAGGGGCACTGGGTGCTCAAGCCGGCCAATAGCGAGTACTGGCACATGGAGGTCTTCGGGTGGTTGACCAAGATGGTCCCGCCGGGACCGAAGTAGCTTAGAGGGCCGAATGCATCATGCGTAAGAACGTGGCAAAGCCGATCGAGAGCCCAGGGCACCAGACATTTCGCCGGGCGATGCGAATTGCCGGACCGACCATGCTCTTGATCGGCATGGCCTGTGTCGCCACCGCGTTTTTCGATTTCTTTGCGAAGTTCGGCTCAATGGAAACTCCCCGGCTTTTTTGCCTGGGCTTTCTCGGCATTCCCTTGATCTTCGTCGGCCTGGTCATGACGCAGATGGGATTCCTGGGGGCGCTCGCACGCTATCAGGCCTCGGAGATGGCATCGGTCAGCAAGGACGTCGCCAATTACATGGCCGAGGAAACACAGGACAGCGTCCAGACGGTAGCGCGGGCTGCCACGCGCGGAATCCAACAGGGCCTCCAGCCCGAGCCATCTCGCCCCTGCGCGAAGTGCGGCCACGCGAACGATGCCGGCGACCGCTTTTGCGGAGGCTGCGGGGAGCAACTGCCGTCCGCCTGACGGCGGCCGGATTCGCGGGGGTCGTCAACGCGCACGCTTTGTGAATCGGCACGATGGTTCAGTTCGCGCGAGGCGACGGTTCGACGGCCAACGGCGCCTGCTCCGCTTGCACAAACGCAAACAGGTCGCGCAATTGACTGGGGGTCAGCTTCTCGAGGATTCCCTCGGGCATCAACGATTGCGGGGCCGGTTCGAGTTCGGCAATCCGGTCTCGTTCCACGGCGGTGCGTTGGTTCTTGGCGTCGAGCAACGTGACGCCCGCCGGCGACTCCTCAACCACCAGGCCGGTCAATACCCGCCCGTCGGTCGTGTGGCAGACGTAGTTCATGAATTCTTTCCGCACATGTGCGCTGGGGTCGACGATGCTCACCAAGAGGTAGTCGCGGTCTTGTCGATTTGCGCTGGTCAGGTCGGGGCCCAGCGAGATTCCTTCATGAAACAACCGATGGCAGCTCCCGCAATGCTCCCGAAAGAGTCGCTGGCCGGCCGCGGCGTCGCCAGGCGCCGCCCGCAGGTCGTTATTCAACCGCCGGACGACCGCTAGTCGTTCTTCCGGCGTTCCTTCGCGGACTTGTCCCCACAAGCGTCTGATACGGTCGTCGAGCGCGGCGTTACGGTGTTCGGCCATCCGCCGCAGTTGCGCAGTCGAAACATCACCGGCCGCAACTGCCTGCTGGCGGACGGCATCGACCAGCAGGGCCGCCGAGTCGGCCCGACTGACGAGCACGTCACGGATGGCGTCGCGCAGTTCCGCAGGCTGCGGCGGATAGATGGCAAGCAGTTCTCCGGCAATCGCAGGCTCGCTCCAGGCGCCCAGGGCCGCGAGTGCCGCGTGGCGAACCGGCAGCGGGGCGTCTGGCTGCCGCAGCAAGGCCAGGCAGGGTTCGGCATAGCTGGCGGCTGTTCCGGTTTCCGCGACCAGCGCCATGAGTCGTCGTAGATCCCCCTCGCCCACCGTGCCCGGCTGTTCCGCGCGTTCCAACTGGCCCCGCGCCCACTGTTGCGCCGGTGGATAGCCGGTGCGCAGCGCCAGTTCGATAGCCGCCGGCAGAGTGGCCCTGGCCTCCCAGGTCCTCCGGACCAGGTCGACTAACGGCGGCGGGGGCTCGGCAAACCTCCGGCCGCGCAAGCCAGCTGAGATTCCCGCGAGCAGTCGCGATTGCGCATCCCGGTCGCCAGCGGCTTCGGCAAATCCAGAGAGGCGGGCCGCGGCCGCGTAGTCGGCGTCGGACCGCGTCGCGCTCAGTCGGCGCGCCAAGCGGGGCGCGATCTCCTCGCGCGCCAGCCGCGACCGCCAGACCGCCGGATTCTCGAACAGCCGGATCGCCTCTCCGCGATCCTCCGCATGACGTTCGAGCCCCCACCAGATCAACAGGGGGAGCTGCTGGTCCGCCAGGTCCTCGTCGCGCTGCATCAGCGCGCCAATCACTGGCAAGGCAATCGCGCCAGGCAGGCGCTGCGCCGCGGACGCCAGGCGGCTCCGCACGACCGGGCTCGGGTCGCTCGACGCCAGTTCGAGAAACCGATCGGCGAGCGGGCCGGGAGTTACGTCGCTTTCATCGGTCAACAGCCGCACCGTCCACCCGCGCACTTCGGCGTCGCGATGGGCGAGCCCCAGCAGGGCGATGCGCTCGTCCAATCCGCCGCTCGTCGAGATCGCCCAGAGATATTCGAGTGCAAGATCGGCCGACGCCGCCTGCTGGAACTTGTGCTCGAGCAATTGCAGCACGCCGGAATCCAGCTTGCCGCGGCGCTCGGCGATCAGCCGCCGCGCCGTGGCGCGGTGATAGCCGCTGGAGCTCTCCAACAGCTCGACCGACTGCGTCAAGTTGCGGAGCCGCAGATTCTCGGCAGGTTGCGGCACCGCGCCGACTCCCTGCAGGCGGTAGATGCGACCGTTCGAGCGGTCCCACTCGGCGTCGGGGTCGGGATGGGCGGTGCGCTCGTCGTGCCAATCACACACGAAGAGAGCGCCGTCCGGTGCAACGCAGAGATCCACTGGGGCAAACCAGGGATCGTTTGCCACCAGCAGTTCGCCGCCGTGGCGCCCCACGAAGCTCGATCCCCGCGGTTCGAGCTCATGCCAGTGGATCGCGTGCGACAGCAGGTTGGCGGCGAGATACCGTCCGCGAAAACGGTCTGGCAATCCCTCGCTCTGGTATACGATACCACCGCAAGTTACATGTCCGCCGACGAATCCAGTGTAGGGGATGTGATCAATGTAACCAAAGGCGTGCGGATTGTGCAGCTCGCCATGTTTGCCGAAACTCTTCCAGTAAAACCCTCCCTGTTGCGGGTGCAGCATCGCATAGGGACCGACGTTCGTTCCCGCGATCAGTTCGCCGTGCGCGTCGAAATCGACGCCCCAGTTATTGCCGCCCCCCTCGGCAAAAAGCTCGAACTTCCGCGTCCGCGGATGGTAGCGCCAGATTCCCTGCTGAAAACTGACGTCCTGGATGTGGGCCGTGACGGTGCTCCCTTGCGAACCATAGAGCCAGCCGTCGGGCCCCCACGTCAGCGAGTTCGCCACCGAGTGCGCGTCCTCCATTCCGAAGCCCCGGACGAGCACTTCAGGATCCCCGTCGGGCAGGTCGTCGCCATTGGCGTCGGGATAAAACAACAAGTAGGGGACCTGCAGCACAAAGACCCCGCCATACCCCAAGGCCAGACTACTTGCGAGGTTCAGGCCGTCGACAAAATCCTTCGCCGTATCCGCGCGGCCATCGCCATCGGTGTCTTCCAGGATCGTAACCCGGTCGGCGCCGCGCGGACCCTGCGGCGGCGGCTCCGGCACCCGGTCATAGATCGTGCGCGAATAGCGGTCGACTTGTACGCGCTTGAGCCCCGCCGGATTCGGGTACTGCAGGTACTGTACGACCCATAACCGACCGCGATCGTCGAACGTCATTGCGACGGGCTGGCGAATCATCGGCTCCGATGCGAAGCAATTGACCGTCACACCGTCGGCCAGTTTCATGCGCGCCACGGCTTCGTCGGGCGCGACCGATTGGGCGGGGACGCGCGCCGGCCACGCCGCCAGCAGCGCGGCAGCAGCTAGCAGCCGCAACTGTGACCGACCTTTGGTATGCGATGAGCAACGCACGAAAAGCTCCGGCGACCTGGACCAGTGCTGCGACGCCCAGAAGAATGGGAACCCCTCAGCCCACCTGCCGACCCGCAAGCGGTTCGACGACCGCGAGGCCCTGGAGCTCTCTCGTTGGGCTGCAACTCCCAATTCGAGTTAAGGCAGAGCACTAGCCCGCGAACGGGTCGACAACCTGCACTCCCGCATGAGCGTAATCACGCAAGTTGCGAGTGGCTACTGCCAAGTGATACTGCAGGGCAGTCGCAGCGATCAAACTGTCCGTTACCGGCATCGTCCGCCCCTTGCGGCTCAAGCTGGCGAGAAGCCCAGCCCAGACTCGCGCGGTGTCATGGTCGATCTCAAGCACTCGCAGCCGGCGGGGAGCTTGCTTGAACCACTCTGACAAACGCGACTTACGCCGTCCGCCAGCAAGCTTGAGGATTCCGAACTCTAGCTCCCCCAACACAATCGGATTGACGACGAGTTCGCGCTCATGGCGCGCAAGCCACTCCATGACGCGTGCCGACGGCTCAGATTTCGTGGGCTCGCTCAAGACGTTTGCATCGACGAGATACTTCATGCGCCAATTCGCTTAACGACGCGGCGCTCGATTTCGGCCGTCGATTCGGCCGAAATCGGCTCATACCAATCCTTGACAGGGCAAGCACCGAGCCAGGCCATCAGGCCGCTCGGCCCCGCTGGTAATAGCTTGCGGAGCACGTACTCGCCCTCCTGGACTCGCTCGACTTCGAACAGCTGGCCGGGCTGCAGTTGATCCTGCTCCCGCAATTCAACGGGGAGCACGATCTGCCCTTTGGTAGAAAGCGCGGTTCTCATCACTTGTAAGATACAATCTTACTAGACTTCGGTCAACGTCCCGCAGCCGAGTTCAGGAGGCCCGCCCCGCCGCTGGGGTGCCGCTGACGGATTTGGCAATCGTCCCCAGATCGACGATCTTCGCACGCTCCCCTGCCCTGTCGACCAGCTCGCAGATCAGGTCAATGGCCTGAAAGTCGGGGTCGGTGACGCAAAGGCACGAGGGGTGCGCGAGGAAGTCGTACACCCCGCCGGTTTGGATCGCCCAGGCGACGCCGCGGCGGACCGCTTCGAGAAAGTCTTCTCGCCGCCATTTGGCCGCGCGCATTACTGTCACGTCGCTCACCGGGCTCATCGGCACCTCGACCAGGCCACAGGGATAGACGTAGGGTTGCGCCGCCCGTTGGGCCGCGACGATGCCGGCAAACACCTCTTCCGTAACCGGCTGGCCCTCCTCGCCGACGGGATGCGCGGGATAGTCGCTGCTCACCCAGGAAAACCCCTGTTCGCGAATCAGCTTTCGCACCTCGGGATACTCGCCCAGACCGCCGCGGAATCCCCCGGGAGTCCGAAAGCCGGCCGCCTCGATGCCAAGCCGCGACTTGAGCGCCAGATTCGTCAAGCGAATGTTTTCGGCGATCACCTCGCGCGGCTCGCGCCCGGCGATCAGCCAGGGAGAACGCTGGAAGCGGAACTGAATGTCCTCGGACCGGGTGGCCGCGACGTTCACGTGGTCATAGGTGTGATTGCCGATGGGGTGTCCCAGCGCGACGATTTCGCGCAGCCAATCGATGTTCTCCTGCTCGAGCGTCCGGCCCAGCGCGAAGAAGTGGATCACGCCCCCCCGCTTATGTACCCGGCGCGCAGCCGCCAGGGCGTACTGCCTGGTCGCTTCGTCGAGATTCCCCTTCTCGTAATCCCAGTGCAGCTGATCCCAAGTGGGGTAGTGCCGGCTCATTTCCAAGTCAAGCGTCATGGCGATGAGCGCGGGCTGTTGGGGTTCGCCGGTGAACGCGAAGCCCGCGCCTCGCGCAAGGCCCGACAGCCCCCACGCGCCGGCCGCCGATGCGGCGCACAGCAGTTCGCGCCGCGACCATCGAGTACTGGCAGCGCACGGCATCACTTGCTCCTGTCGGCATTTACCGGACGTGGCGTGACGAACTCGACCCACGAGATCTGCGTGATCAACTGGGTGAGCGAGGCTTTGGCCAGGGCCGTCTGCGTGGCGTAGCGGGGCGTCTCACAGGCCGGAAACGTTGCCAGCGTGGCATCGCCGATCAAGAACAGGTTGAAATCGCGCGAGAGGTTTTCATAGCCCGCAGTCGTCGAGCAGACACACATGTCGGTATTGTAACCGCACAGCAGCACATGTTTGATGCCTTGGCTGCGCAAGAAGTCGCGCATCACTGGATAGCCTTCGGCGTCGTAGAACACCACGTCGTCGGGCTGGGCTGTAATGGCCGAGGCCAGGGGAATCGGCAGCTGCCAGAAGCCCTCGTGGTTGAACTTCGCGCTCGAGTCGATGCCGGGAAACTGCTGGAAGTAACTCACCGCCGTCAGGTTCTGGTCGAGCTTGAGCCGTTCGTCGAGCGGATTCCCGCGATAGT
This sequence comes from Planctomycetaceae bacterium, assembly GCA_016793185.1. GTDB lineage: Bacteria > Planctomycetota > Planctomycetia > Pirellulales > JAEUIK01 > JAEUIK01. The sequence goes on from JAEUIK010000178.1 coordinate 14,719, forward strand.
CGAAGGCCGCGAGCGCCTGGGCGAGTTCCTTGGCGCCCGCCGTGCGCTCCGCGGCCGACGGCCGACCACGCACCGAGCGGTAGACCTGCTTGCGAATCGGGTCCTCTCGATTGGGCAGGCTGTAGCCGACCAGGCCGACTCGCGGACGAAGCTTCTCCAGAAGCGGGTTCAGCACCTCGCGCACGTGCCGTTGGTAGATGCGATTCTTCTCGGGCGTGCAACACAAAGCCACGCCCGCTGGCTGCGGCGACTTCCAACCGTTGGCGTCGTCGATTCCCCACGGATGCACGACGATCACCGCGGTCTCACGGGCGCGTACGCGGTTGGGGATCTCGATGATCCCCCGCGCGTTATAAGAGAACCTCCAGGCCCGGACCGCGAGATCTCCATCCGGATCGTCGATGAGCGCGGGGGCGGCGAATCGCCCCTGTTCGCGCAACGGCTCGACGAACTCCGCATAGTCAGCCAACAGCGGGACGGCATCCGCAATGGGCACAAGTCGATTCTCGTAGGTCCGGTGGCCCGGTTCGCCGGGAGGCGCGGCCGAGAGCGCCCCCGCCCACAGCATCAAGGGTGCGACCCAGGAACACTGCACAACGTGTCGGAACATCACACGCTCCTCCCATGGCTTGCGGCGGACGGCCAGGCCGTCGGCATTGTAGTCGCTTGCCGTGCGCGGCTCCAATTCTCACCGGTCGCGGTCGCCGCAGGGGCCAGCGCCACGCACCCCCTAGCCAGCGCACGGCGCCCCCTCTATCCTGACAAGCATTCGCACCCAGGGCTCCCAACCAGCGAGGAAGCAGATGGCCAAGAACGTAAAGGCAGACGTCCAGGCAGCGCAGAAGGATCTCGATTTCGAGAAGAACGACTACCAGATCGTGCTCGACACGTCACTGGGGCCCATCACGCTCGATCTCGATCCCCAGGTAGCTCCCGGCCACGTCAAGAACATGCTGGGCCTGGCCAAGATCGGCTTCTACGACGGCGTGATATTCCACCGCGTGATCAAGGGCTTCATGATCCAGGGGGGCTGCCCCGATGGCATCGGCACCGGCGGACCCGGCTACACGATTCCGGCCGAGTTCAATGCCACGCCGCACGAGGCGGGCGTCGTCTCCATGGCCCGGACCTCCGATCCTAATTCGGCCGGGTCGCAATTCTTCATTTGCCTCGGTCGCCACACGCATCTCGACCGCCAGTACACCGCCTTCGGCCGCACGGCCGACGCCGAGAGCCTGGCGGTCGTGCGTCAAATCGGCGACGTGCCGACGGGAGGAAACGATCAACCCCGCACGCCCGTGACGATCAACTCGGCCCGCGTCGTGGCGAAGGCGAAGTAGTCCGCGCGGCGTCAGCGGACGGGCTGGCGCGCAGTTTGCGCCGTGAGCGACCGCCACTGCGCCAATTGCCGAGAGCTGAAGAGCGAGGTAATCTGGGCCGCCGCTTCGCGCTGAAGTTGGTCGGCCTGTTCTGCTTGACGCTCAAGATCGCGCTGGCTTGCCGCCAGCTGGCGGAGTCGGGCGACCGCGCTCCGCACGATCTCTGCGATCCGCTCTTGCTGCGCGACCGAGAGGTCGAGATGCGCCAGGTCCACCGTCAGGAGTCCCGAGAGTTCGGAGGTCGGCCAGGGAAGTCTCACTAGTTCCTCGCGCCAATTCTGCAGACGTTCCGGCGCAAGCGAGGTCAATCGGGCGATGGCGTGCGGCGCGGGGGGACGGCGACGCAGTCCTGGCTCGCCTGTCGGCTCCCCGGTGGATCCTGCCGGCGACGTGATCGCACTTTCCGCAACCGCGGGGAGAGAGACACGGGCAGGCTCTGCCGTCGACGAAGTCTGTCGCGGATTGGGCTGACGGGCCGGAGAGGGCTGCCGCTTTGCGCGCCCCGAGCGGCCCTGCACGCGCAGCTCCCCTTCCATCGGGGTGGCGACGAGCTCCAGCGACAGCGTCCCGATCACGACGGCCACCACGAAAACCACCAACAGCGTGACCAGCGCTGCGGGCGTCAGCGTCAGCCAGCGCGGTAGAATCGAGCGCCAATGCACGGAAACGAACGGCGCGTCACGATCATCGTCGCTCAGC
>JAEUIK010000212.1 GCA_016793185.1 Planctomycetaceae bacterium
GGCCCCTGGACGGGCAACTCCCCGGCTGTTATAGGGGGGATCGCACCCACCCTTCGCCGCAGCTCCGTCAGCAGGTCCCACCGTGTACGATCGCCACGCGCTCATGGCCCTGGTTCGCCAACGGGCCCTCAAGTTTGGAGACTTCACGCTCGCTTCCGGCAAGAAGGCCAGCTTCTACCTCGACATGAAGCAGATCACCCTCTCGTCCGAGGGTGCGCGCCTCGTCGGCGAGGGCATTCTCGAGCTGCTCGGCTCCGGCCCGGTCGTCGCGGTCGGGGGCATGTCCATCGGCGCCGATCCCATCACCGCCGCCGTCATCACCATGGCTGGCGTGCAGGGGAAACCGCTCGCCGGATTCCTCGTGCGCAAGGAGCCCAAGGGACACGGGACCAACCGCTTCATCGAGGGTCCCGTCGAACCTGGACAGTCGGTCGTGATCGTCGAGGATGTCGTCACCACCGGCGGCTCTTCGCTGTTGGCGATCGATCGCGCGGTGGAATTCGGCCTCAAGGTTGAGCGCGTGATCACGATTATCGATCGCCTCGAAGGGGGCGCCGCAGCGTTCGCCGCCCGGGGAATCCCTCTCGCGAGCCTGTTTACCGTTCGCGATTTCGGGATTGTTCCCGCAGGCGCTTAGGCGCGCGTCGGGGCAGCACGAAGGCCCTTGCCATGGCCGACCAGCAACCGGTATTCAATCTCAGGACCGCGCTCGCCCGACTCGGCGGCGACGAGCGACTGTTCCGAGATCTGGCGGGGATCTTCTTCGAGGATTATCCCGGGTTGCTCGACCAGCTGCGCGCGTCCTGCGCGGCGGCCGATGCCGAACAGGTCACCCGCCGCGCCCATCGCCTCAAGGGGCTGGTCGGCCATTTCGACGCACTGGCCGCACACGGCACGGCCCACGATCTCGAAGCCAGAGGCCGCGCCGGACCATTGCAGGGTACCGCCGACGCCATCGAGACCTTGGCGGAACAGCTCCGCGAACTCGAACAGCAACTGCGAGAGCACTGCGCCAAGAGTTGAGGCCGGGGTCGGCGTCCAAACGGCATCGGGCGGTTAACTCAATCACTGACTCGCTCGGGCTTGGTTCCGCGCCCGGGTGCGAGCCGCCTTGCGCGCGCTGGCCGACCGTTCGGCCTGGGTTCGTGCCGCGGAGGCAGCGCCTCCGAGCTTTCCCCCCTTCTTGGCGGGTCCGCGGTTCGTCGCCTTGCCTCGGCCGCTGCCCGACTTCTTGCCGCCGTGGTCGGACTTATTGACCGTCGCCCAGGCGCGGCGCTCGGCCTCCCGTTGGGACAGGCCTTGTTGCCGGTACCCTTCTTCGATGTGTTCCGCCTTGCGCTTTTGTTTGTCGGTGTACTTGGATTTGTCGCCGCGTGGCATCGGAATGACCTCCCTTTGCGAGCCGTTCCAGCCGGGTGCCGCCGGCCGGTTTCCGCAACCTGCCGAACGTTGCTGGACGCGCAATCCGAGGCAGCAAAGGACATGCCTGGCGGCGGCCGAGACGCGCTCCCAGGGGCCGGGCTCGCCGGCTTTCGGCTCGGCGGAGAATAGCCGGTCGAAATTGCCGCAAAGCTGGGCAAGGGCCCAATGGGTTAACCACTTCTTCAGGGCAGACTATGGCGACTCAAGCGGTTTTGCTCTATACCTTTACAACGCGCTGTCAGCGCTGTGCTAGCTCGCCGGCATGAGAGTTGCCTTCTTGCGGACTCTCTTGTGACCGCTGCACAAAATCTAGGCGGGATTTTCGGAAACTTTTTTGAGTCAGGAGCGGTTTTTCGATGAGTGGTAGTACAGCACGATTACAGGCGATTTCGGCAGTCACCAACTACAAGCCCCTGTCGCCTCCGCTGAATTTCGCGGAGACGCCGACGCACGAGCTCTTTGGCTCGAATGTGTTCAGCATCGCGACCATGGAGCGCTGCCTCCCCAAGCATGTCTTCAAGGCCGTCAAGAAGACGATCGAAAAAGGGGCCAAGCTCGACCCCACCGTAGCCGACGTCGTCGCCTCGGCGATCAAGTCCTGGGCCATCGACAAGGGAGCCACCCACTACGCCCACGTCTTCTATCCGCTGACCGGTTTGACCGCCGAGAAGCACGACAGCTTCCTCTCGCCCGACGGCAACGGCGGGGCGATCGCCGAATTCTCGGGCAAGGCGCTCATTCAGGGTGAGCCCGATGCTTCCAGCTTCCCGTCGGGGGGGATCCGAGCCACGTTCGAAGCCCGCGGTTACACCGCCTGGGACGTTTCGAGCCCTGCCTACATTCTGGAAAATCCCAACGGCACCACGCTCTGCATTCCGACGGCCTTCGTGTCGTGGACGGGCGAGGCGCTCGACAAGAAGACGCCGGTGCTGCGTTCGATGCAGGCGCTGAACGAGCAGGCCCAGCGGATCCTCAAGCTCTTCGGCCACACCGATGGCGCGATGGTCGCCTCGACGGCTGGCCCCGAGCAGGAGTACTTCCTGATCGACCGCAACTTCTTCTTCGCGCGCCCGGACTTGCTGAACGCGGGTCGCACGCTCTTCGGCGCCAAGCCTCCCAAGGGGCAGGAGTTCGAAGACCACTACTTCGGCGCGATCCCGGAGCGCGTCTTGGCCTTCATGCTCGAGACCGAGCGCGAGCTGTTCAAGCTGGGCGTGCCCATCAAGACGCGGCACAACGAAGTCGCCCCCGCCCAGTACGAAATCGCCCCGGTGTTCGAGAACGCCAACGTCGCCACCGATCACCAGCAGTTGATCATGCTGGTGCTCAAGCGCGTGGCCGAGAAATACGGCATGGCCTGCCTGCTGCACGAAAAGCCCTTCGCCGGCATCAACGGCTCGGGCAAGCACGTCAACTGGTCGCTGGGAAGCGCCAGCCAGGGCAACCTGCTCGACCCGGGCGACACGCCGCACGGGAATGCCCAGTTCCTGGTCTTCTGCGGCGCCGTGATTCGCGCCGTCCACAAGCACTCGGCCTTGCTCCGTGCCGTCGTGGCCCACGCCGGCAACGATCATCGCCTGGGCGCCAACGAAGCTCCCCCGGCGATTATCTCGATCTTCCTCGGCGACCAGCTCACCGACGTCTTCGAGCAGATCAAGGCGGGGGGCGCCAAGAGCTCGATGGCCAAGGGGACGCTGACCGTCGGCGTCGACATCCTGCCGCCGCTGCCCAAGGACGCGGGCGACCGCAACCGCACTAGCCCGTTCGCCTTCACCGGCAATCGCTTCGAGTTCCGCGCGGTCGGATCGAATCAGTCGATCGCCGGTCCGCTGGTGGCGATGAACACGATCATCGCCGAGTCGCTCGACTATTGTGCCACCGAGTTGGAGAACGCCACCAAGGGTGATCCGAGCAAGCTCAACGCGGCCGTGCAGACGCTGCTCAAGGACATCATCGAGAAGCACGGCGCCGTCATCTTCAACGGCGACGGCTACTCGGAAGCCTGGCATCAGGAGGCCGAGAAGCGGGGCCTCCCGAACCTCAAGACCACGGTCGACGCCCTCCCCAGCCTCGTGGGCGAGGAAGTGCTGGCCATGTTCGAGAAGTACAAGGTCCTTTCGAAGCGCGAAATGCAGAGCCGCCTCGACATCTACCTCGAGCAGTACTGCAAGGCGGTCAACGTCGAAGCCCAATTGGCGATCGAAATTGCCAAGACGATGATCTTCCCGGCGGCGATCCGCTACCAGAGCGAGCTGGCCAAGACGTGCGCCGACCTCAAGGTCGTCGGCTACACGTTCGACACCAACACGCTCGACAAGGTCACCGAGCTGGTCAAGAACCTGCAGGACAGCGTCGCGGCCCTCGAAGCCACCATGGCCCACCACGGCGCCAAGGATCTGCTGGGCGAGGCCAAGCACTTCTGCAAAGAGGTCGTCCCCGCCATGCTCACCGTGCGCAAGTACGCGGATGAACTGGAAGGAATCGTGGCCGACGACCTCTGGCCGCTGCCGACCTACCAGGAAATGCTCTTCATCAAGTAACTCCTGGACGCGACGACCGCGCATCATCGTTGCTATACAACCTCACCCGCGGCGAGCCCAACTCGCCGCGGGTTTTTTTGCGCCCGAATGAATCTCCCCGTCGAAAGCCGGCCCTAATCCCGACCACAATAGCCCGAAGCGCAAGCGAGGGTTCTTCGAGCTCACATCCAAAGGCCCTCGCTGGCGCTTCGGGCTAGTTTTTAGAACTCCCAGATGAATCCGCGATCGGCCGGCCCGTACCCCAGCCATCGACCGGCCACCTTCCCTCAACTCTGCTGGATCAGCCCCGGGTGCTTCTCGCGCACCCGGCAGACCTGCTGGATCGCGTGGTGCTGGATGTACGGCTGCTCGGGGTGATGTCGGGCGTAGTCCTGGTGATAGGCCTCGGCCGCGTAGAACTCGACTAACGGCTCGAGCTTGGTCACGATCGGCCGGCCGAACTTCTTGGCCGACGTCAACTGCTGAATCTTCCGCTCGGCCTCCTGCTTCTGCGCATCGTCGAGGTAGAAGATCGCCGAGCGGTACTGCGTGCCGATGTCGTTCCCCTGGCGATTGAGCTGCGTCGGATCGTGCGCGTCGAAGAAGACGTCCAGCAGTTGCTCGTAGCTGATCACGGCCGGGTCGTAGCTGATGCGGATCACCTCCGCGTGCCCCGTGTCGCCGCTGCAGACGCGCTGGTAGTTGGCCGTGTCGGGCATCCCGCCCGCATAGCCGCTCGTGACGTCGCTCACTCCCTTGAGTTGCTCGAAGGCGGCCTCGGTGCACCAGAAGCAGCCGCCGGCAAAGACGGCGATCGCGCTCGCACCCGTCTCGCCGGCCTTCCCCCGCGCGCTCTGCGCAGCCGTCGCTGCGGCGCTCGCGGCCGCCGGATCGGCCAGCTTTGCCAGCTCCTCCTCGGGCGTGAACTCTAGCGATTCGGAGTTCAAGCAGAAGCGCAGCCCGGTCGGGCGCGGGCCGTCGTTGAAGACGTGCCCTAAATGTCCGTCGCAGCGGGCACAGTTGATCTCGTCGCGCACCATGCCGTGGCTGGTGTCGCGCCGCTCGAGGACATTGCCCGGGGCGATCGGCTGAAAAAAGCTGGGCCAGCCGGTGCCCGAGTTGAACTTGTTGGCGGAGGCGAACAGCGGCAGCCCACAGCCGGCGCAGGTGTAAACGCCTTGTTTCTTATTGTCCAGCAGCGTGCCGCAGAAGGGGCGTTCGGTGCCGGCCGAACGGAGAATCATGAACTGCTGCGGCGTCAGCCGCTCGCGCCATTGGGCTTCGGTCAGTTCGACTTTGGGCGACTCGACGGGGCCGACCAGATTTCCCTCACGATCAAAGACATGCACGCGAACCATGACGAATGCCTCCCAAGGCGCCAGCTTCCGACCCGGGTGAATTATATCGGTCGGACAAGCCGCCTGTCTCAGCCGGGGACGTCAAACCCCGGAGTTTGCGGCCATTGCTCGATGCG
>JAEUIK010000177.1 GCA_016793185.1 Planctomycetaceae bacterium
ACTGACCGAAGAGCAGTGCATCGAAGCAGATCGCGAGCTGGTCCAGTTCTACCACCGGCGGATCTGCTGGCTGGTGCTCCGCGAATATGGCAGGGCCGTGCGCGACGCGGACCACAGCCTCAATTTCATGGACTTTCTGCAGGGAGTCTCGCCCAGCGACGAATGGACGCAATCGCACGAGCAGTACCGCCCATTCATCCTCTTTCATCGGACGCAGGCGGCTGCACTGGCCGAGCTCGAGCGGTCGACTCCAGCGGCGGCGGTGGAGGAGGTCAACCGCGGTCTCGAACGCCTCCGCGAGTTCTTCGCCGCGCAGGACGCCGAGGAGCATTTCGAGGACGACGATATGGTCGCCCGCCTGATCGAGCTGCGCGAATCGCTGCGCGAGCAGTACCAGGTGGGCCAGACACTGGCCGAGCAATTGGCCGAGGCGGTCGCCAAAGAGCAGTACGAGCTCGCTGCCCAGCTCCGCGATCAGATCGCCAAGCGCGAGCCCTCGACCAGCCTGAAACGCGCCCGCGGCCGCTGAGCGCGCTCGGCGTCGACTGGCCGCACGCTGGCATTTGTTGCTCGCGGTACCCTCACAGAGATCGACCGTCCACCGGGCCCTATGGGGCCCGACAGGCAAGCCGCGGGCGCTGGCGATCCGACGGGTGGCGCTCGCCAGCGTGTCATCGGCCCGGAAATTCGTTCGTGCTCTGAAGCATCAGAGCCGGCAGAGCAACTGAGCTGACAGAGCATCCGGGCCGGCAATGCCTCCGGGCTGCCCGCAGATGAAAAGGCCGTCAGCCAGCAAAAAGTTACTTGCCCGGTCGCTACCCGTGGATAGACTTGGGATGTGGGCAAGATGCAAATCGAGCTCACATCCTCTGCAGGTCCCTGCCCCGCCTGCAGGGGTTTTTTATGCGCTGTCCGGGGCAGATGGCAGCCTTGCCGGCCCCCTGGCATCCCCGGGCCCCTTCGCTCGATCCTCGGGCGTGGCATGTCATAGCCGAGACCCTCCCGGGCCTATAGAACCTCACCGGACCCGAAACTTCCCGTTTCGTCGGTGGCTGGGAGTCGGCCGGCCTCCTCAGTGCCCCAAGCTGGGAGCCCCCGCTTGCCAGCAGCCGTCCCGGGGAAGAGCCAACGGGCGACGGGGCCGAGTTCCCCCCCCCCACTGGCGTTGCTGGCAGGTGCCGCGGGAATCCGCCGGGCAAGAGGCCGGACTTTCGTAAGACTCTACGCACTCCCCCCAGGCTGCCTCGTTACGACCGTTGCAGCCCCTACCGCCGCTACGGCCGTCATTTTCGCTCCCGCTTAACACTCTTACTCAACTGTTTCGACAGGCCCAACCGATACTACCGGCACAAGGAGCATTTTTGGAGCTCTTTGGCGGACCGCCGTGCGCGACGGCCCGTGGCTCAATAAGCCCGAGGTGGATCGAAATCATGTCGCTGAATCGGTTCTACACCTGGCTGCTGTCGGCTTGCGTACTGGCGGTGCTGCTCTTGGGCAGCGTCTCCGTGCAGGCCGATGAAGCGGAGTTGCTCGAAGAGTTCGACCAACCCTTCGGCTGGGCCGATCCCTATCCCTATCGCGGCTATCAACTCCCGAATACCGGGTACTTCTTCAACTTTGATCAGCTCTACTGGTCGTTCTCGCGTCCGGATGTCGTCGAGATTGGTCAAGCGGGCCTGCATCCGCGCGTCTGGGACGGCTTTGGCTATCACATTGCGCGGAACTCGATGGACACGAGCTGGATGGGGACCGACTTCACCCACGGCCAGCGTTACGAGTTCGGCCACCAGGGGCATCACTGGGGGTGGGTCGTCAGCGGCTTTACTCTCCGCAGCCAGGTGCAGCAGCAGGCCGCCGGCGGCGTCGAGGTCGTATTCAACGACTCGTACACCACCGTGCCGGGCAACACCAGCGGCGCCAACGCCGGCCAGATCGGCTATCTCGACACGTTCCTCAACGCCTATCCGGCGCCGACCGACAACACCTATCCCACGCTCGACAACGACCTGAACTGGACGCTGTTCACCATTCTCAACATCCCCAACCAGTTCAAATGGGGCCGCTACTGGGACGGCAACCAGGATGGCACCGTCGACCCGACGGACATCGCCGATCAGTTGATCCCGTCCGAGTGGGACTTGGGCGACCTGACGCGGATCGCCGTCGTTTTCCAGGAAGTGCAAGTGATGCACCGCCAGCAGATGTGGTCGACCGAGGCGATGGCCAAGTACCGCTTCGATCAGTCGCACAACCACGGCAACTGGGAGGCGATGATCGGCGTCCGCTACATCAACTTCAAGGATCGCTTCCGCTTCCAGGGCTGGGGCGGCGTCTTCGATGACAGCACGTGGGACACCAACGCCATCAACAACCTCGTCGGTCCGCAAGTCGCGGGCCGCTGGTTCAAGTCGCACGGCCGGCTGCAATTTGGCGTCGAAACCCGCTTCATGGCTGGCTTCAATTTCCAGGCCGTGCGGCAATTCACGCGGCTGGCTTCGCACGCGCCGGATTACGTCGGCTCGCCGATCGACGTCAACGGCGTGCTGATCAAGAACGTCGCCAGCTTGCCGGCCGTCGGCACCGTGCAACGCACCTACACCCACGGCTTCGATGCTTCGATCTTCTCGCCGGTGGGAGAGTTGCGCGTCAACCTCGGCTACAACCTGACCAAGGCGATCACGCTGCGTGCCGGCTGGACCGGCATCATCCTGGGTGACATCGCCCGGGCCCAGAGCATGGTCAATTACAGCATGCCGGGACTGGGGATCACCGGGGCCAACGGCGCCAACAAGCAGGACGTCTTCATCCAGGGCTACAACCTGGGCGTCGAGGTCAACTACTAAGGGCCCGTTGGGAGTTCGGTCTCCCGGCGCCGCGGGCCGCGCAACGATTGGCAGGGTGCCGCCGTCAGCTGGGTTGCGACGAAGCAATCTCCGGCTGACGGCCGAGGTCTTCTCTGGTCGATCTTCGCCGGACTTCGGTCCCCAACCGGTGGCATGACGATTAACCCACCGGCAGACATTCGACCAACGTCCCTGGACGGAGGCGCACGGAGAGTAAGAGCGGCAGTTTTGCCGTGCGCGGTACGAAGCCATACCGCGAGACGCGTGGCAGCTAGTGCTGTCACGCCTGCGAGAGCGCCCGCAGAGCGAGCTGAGGCAAGGACCTCGCGCCCACCTGAGGCGCTGCTAACACGCCCGGTCTAGGCAATGCCAACTAGGCAATGCCAACGCTGTGCAGCCGGCGAATCTCTTCGAGTTCGACGCTCAGGCGGTGCCGCAGAGGACTCTCCGGGCGGAGTTCCTCGAGCAGGCCTTCGGCCTTGTCGAACGTCTCGTTGCTGTAACCGGTCCCGCCAAACAAAACTCGCCAGCTACGTGCGACTTCTTGTTCGGTAAGCAATCCCGCACCTCGTGATTTAGAGTATTCCGACTTTTGAATGGACGCCGCCGGACGGCTCCTGGCTGGAACCCTGACTGCGACTAGATCCGTTGTAACAGCTCTGAAAATCGCCGACAAGACAAGTCTCGCCGGCATCTGGCCCGCCTGCTCGCGAACGCTCGTGACAGTCCCCCCGCCGGGATGGTTCTCAGCCCGAAACTCCCCCGCAGGCGACCTGAGCCCGCGAATTCGAAACGTGCCGAGGATCGAGCCGTTCGGCCTCTTCGGCCAGCACGGCGACCGTATAGCGGATCTGCTCCTCGGTGTGGTTTGAAGTCAGGAAGAAGCGGAGCCGGGCCGCACTCTCCTCGACCGCCGGGTGCAGAATCGGCTGCACATTCACCCCGCGCTCGAGCATGGCCTGCGACAATCGCAGGGCGTCCGGCGAGCTTCCCAGGATCACCGGTACGATCGGCGTGCTGTCGCTCAGGCCGGTGTTGAGGCCTGCCTGCCGGGCGAGGTCGAGAAACAACCGCGAGCGGGCACGCAGGATCTCGACCCGTTCGGGCTGCGCTTCGAGCAACTCGATCGCGGCCAGCGCCGCGGCGGTGTTGCTGGGAGCGATCCCCGTCGAGAAAACAAACCCGGGCGAGGTGTACTTCAGGTACTCGATCACCGACCGCTCGGCCGCAACATAGCCGCCGAGGCTCCCCAACGCCTTGCTGAGCGTCCCCATCCACAAGTCG
>JAEUIK010000230.1 GCA_016793185.1 Planctomycetaceae bacterium
CCCCCCGGTCATGGCGGCGACCGCCGCCGGCGTGAACGTTTCGTACTCGTCCTTCCAGAAGCGGACGAAGTCGGCGTCGAAAATGATATCGGCGTCGAGAATCTGGCCGGTGGTCGGGTTGACCCGGCTGGGGCCCATCGCGAACCCGGCGCTCGAGGTGATCCAGCGGAAAGTGTTGTAATTGATGTCTTCCGGATCCCAGCTTTCTTCATCGCGTTGCTGGATGACGTGGATCGCTTCGACGAAGCCCGCCTTCTCGAAGGCCTTGTTCCATTCGAGGATCCCCTCGCGAATGGGCTTGCGGTACTGGAAGGGGACGGTCTTTTCGATGTAGAAGCGGATCGGCTCCTTGGGCGGCGACAGCTCGGCCGACGGGTCGGCCTTCACCAGTTGCCAGCGGTTGATGTAGCGGACGAACTGGTCGTCCTCCCCCTTCTTCGAATAGTCCTTGAGCGCGGTCAGAAAGTAGCCGACGCGGTCGTCCGCCAGCCGGGGCGTATAGCCGGTCTGCGGGAGGAAGCTGATCGAATAGTGGACGCCGACCGTCACGCCGCGGCTGTCGGCGACAGTGTCGAAATTGACGTTGCCCGACGAGGCATAGGTCGCCGCGATCTGGAGCTCGACGTTATCCTTGAAGCCCTTGACCGCCTCCCAGCTCGACTTGTTGGCGGCAAAGAAGAAACCGGGCAGCACCGCCGAGATCTGCGGCAGATCGCTCATAAAGACGGACGTCAAATCGACGACCATTCCGCCCGACGGGCTCATCGTGGCGATCGGGAGGCTGAACAGCACGCTGTCGGTGTACGCGAGCGAAACGGCCTTCTCTTCGGGGCTCCCCTTGTTCGCCTTGAAGCGGACATTCCGGCGGACGATCTGGATCTTTTCGTCGACCTTCTTGAATTGCCAGAGCCAGTCGTCGCCGAAGCCCCAGCTCATGCCTCCCAGGAGCGGTCCCTCGCCAATGCCCTTGGCGATGGAGATCAGGATGATGAAATCCTTGTTCAGGTGGTTGCTGGTGAGCTCGGCATAGAGGTTCTCCCCCTTCTGATACATCTTGATCAGGCTGGGGTCAGCCGTCGGCTTGGCATCCTTCAATACCTCGGCGAAGGGAGGATACTTGGGCTTCTCGGCCGGTTTCGCCGGCTCGGCCGGCTTCGCGGCTTCCTGAGCCGCGGCGGTGCCGGCGACCAGCAAGCAGGCCAGGGAAAGGCTCCTGCCGGCGAGTCCGGCGCTACGAGTCCAACGGCGAATCGATGCGATTTTCATGGATCCTCTCTCGTAAGTCAGACGAGGGTCGCCTGGTGTCGAATCGGGGTCTGCGAACGTGCGACGCGAACTTGCTTGGGCTGGATACACCGAGGTATGCGGGGGAGCGACGAGCCCTGGCCCGGGTGCCGGCCCCGCAGGGACGCGCACGGCGAACGGGTTCGTATCTCCCCAATTTAACCGTAAAATATAGCGTAGTCTGCCAGCGCCCGCGACGAAACGCGCCTCGGGCCGATCCCCAGGCTGGGCCTCAAAACCAGGCCACGCAGCATGCCGACCAATCCGGATAACCGACTTCTGACGCGCGACTCCCCGCGGCCCGAACCCATCGGGCCGGTTGTCGCCGCGTTTGACGTGCTCGCCTCCCCGCTGCGGGCTGAGTGCCTCGAGGGTGCCGGCGGGTTCAGCGGCGCCCGTCTCTGGCGGTTTTCGACCCGCCAGGGAGATTACTGCCTGAGGCGGTGGCCTCCCGAGCATCCCTCCCCAGAGCGGCTCGACTGGATACATTCCGTACTACGGCATGCCGCGGCAAAGGGTTTCCGCTGCTTGCCGGTGCCGGTGGCAACCCGCGGGGGGGCGACCTGGCTGCACCACCAGGGTCACTTGTGGGAACTGGTCCCCTGGCTGCCGGGAACTGCTGACTTTGCCCGCCATCCCAGCACAGCGCGACTCGCCGCGGCGTTACGAGCTCTGGCCGAGTTTCACCGTTCTGTCGAGGACTTTGCGCCGCAGCCGCCGGCCCCTTCGGCGGGGATCGCCGAGCGGCTGAAGCAGCTCGAGCGTCTCTTGGAAGGGGGTTTTCGCGACCTTGCCGCGGCGGTGGCGGCCCGCTCGGTCGCTCCGCTCGATGCCGCGGCCGCGCGGTGGATCGAACTCTGCGGACGTCTGGGGGAACCCATCCGTTGTTCGCTGGCCCAAGCGGCCGATCTCCGGCTGCGCCGGCAGCCCTGCATTCGCGATGTCTGGCACGACCACGTGCTCTATGAGGGGGACGTCGTGACGGGTCTTGTCGACTTTGGCGCGATGCGAGTGGAATCGGTGTCCGGCGATATCGCCCGGTTGACGGGGAGTCTCGTGGGAAGCGACGCAAATTCCTGGCGAACCGCCTTGGACGCTTACGAGGCGATTCGCCCCCTGGATGACCGCGAACGGCAACTGCTCGGAGTGTTCGACGTGAGCGGACTCCTCTTGGGAGGCGCCAATTGGATTGACTGGATCTACCGACAGGGGCGAGAGTTCCGCGATTTTGAAGCTGTCCGTAGCCGTCTCGACGCGATCGTCGTCCGGCTGGAGGGAGTACGATAGGGGTGGGACCATCGGGCTGCCGCGCGCCGGCGATCACCGAGCGTTGGCGTTGACCCCACTCTCTCCCGGTTCTTAAAATTTTCGGGCTACCGGCGGCGATGCCTCGAGGCGGCCGGCAGCGGCGGTCGCTGACCCCGCAACGGGTTCGGCCGGGGCAGCCGAGGGCGATCCACCATCAAGTCACTCCTAGTGAAACGGAAAGCAGACATGCAGCGAAACTTCTGGCCCGGCCGGACCGCCGTGGCCATGTTCGGGGCCGCGATGGCACTTTCAGCGGCCGGCAGCGTGCTGGCCCAATCGACCGACGCTCTCAAGGTGACCGCCCAGTTCGCCAAGGCTGCCAACGGCAAGCCGGCCCGACTCTACGTGACGGCCCAGGTCGAGCGCGGGTGGCACATCTACTCGATGACCCAACCCAAAGGGGGACCGCTCCCCTCCAAGATCAAACTAACCCCCTCGGATCACTACAAGCTGGCCGGAGATTTCAAAGCCTCGCCCAAGGCGGAATCGCACAACGAGCCCGAAGTCTGGCCCGACGTCGAGATCGAAACGCACGAGGGGAAAGTGACCTGGTACGTGCCGATCGAATTTTCGCCAGGAACGGATCCCGCGAGCATCTCGATCGAGGGCAAACTGAACGTCCAGGCCTGCAACAGCCGGGGCTGTTTGCCGCCGAAGGATTACAAGTTCACCGCTGCTCTCGGCGAACCGGTCGAAATCAAGGATGAGACGGCGGCCAAGTAACGGCCCGCGGTCGAGCCGCCGGGGACGATCCCGTGGGGCGCCGCCCGGCTAGCAGGGATGGGTATCCGAATGTCGATGTTCACCAACGTAGCACTCATGCCCGTCGCACTTCGCGCGTGGAGCCGCACGTCGCTCGTCCTGTTGGTGGCGACAATCCCCCTGGGGGCGTGCGTCGCGGCGGACGGCGCGAGCTCGGTGGGCGAGATCACGCTGCCGAACTCCCATGCCACGATCCAAGGCGAGTTGAAGCCCGCTTCCGTCGCTCCGGGATCCCAGGCGCTGCTCACGCTGAAGGCCACGCCCGCCGAGGGATATCGCATCTACGCTTTGGGGGACGAGGGGCGCGGCGGTATCGCTCGACCGACCTTGATCCGCATCCTGGATTCGGCAGGTCTGAAGCTGGGCGAGCCCACGGCCGACCGGCGACCGAAGGAGAAGCCCGAGGCCAATCCCCAGGATGGCGTCGCCCGCTACTACGATGCGGCGATCACCTGGTCGGTGCCGGTGGAGATTCCCCCCGACGCGACGCCAGGAAGCCACCTGCTCGAAGGGGTGATCGCCTACCAGATTTGCGATGCGAGCAGTTGCGAACGTCCCATCGGCGTGCGCTTTGCCGGCATCGTCAACGTGGCCGAAGCGGGCGCGGGGGGAGACGCGACGGCTACGCCGCTGACGTTTACCCCAACCAGCTACGCCGCCGCCGATCCGACCAAAGAGATCCCCACAAGTGCGGCGCCGATCGCCGCGGCCGGCGGCTCGCTCTTTGGCGGGCTGAAGCCGCGCGAGCGCAATTCGGCAACCGATCAGGATTCGTCGCTGCTGTTGATCCTGGCCGCGGCCTTGCTC
>JAEUIK010000234.1 GCA_016793185.1 Planctomycetaceae bacterium
TTTCCGACAGCGTCTTGCGATCGAGCTCGATGTTGGCAAGCTTCAGACCGTTGATGAACTGGCTGTAGCGGAGGCCCCGTTCGCGGCAGGCGGCGTTGAGGCGAATGATCCAGAGCGAGCGGAAATCGCGCTTGCGTGCGCGGCGATCGCGAAACGCGAATACGCCGGCGCGGAGCAGCGTCTCTTTGGCGGTACGCAGCAGCTTGCGGCGGCCGCCGACGTAGCCTTCGACCTTCTTGAAAAGCCGCCGCTTGGCTTTGCGGCGCGCGTGGCCCTTGATGGTACGCATGTCAGTTCATCCTTTCGGCGAATCCCAGGCCCATCCCGCTTCGCGGGGATGCGTTCGATCGTGCCCGATCCGCTCTCCATGGTGGCGACCAAGCTCCGCGGAGCTCGGTCAGCTTGTCCTCCGGCGTTACGGCGCCGGCGGTTGCCCATTGCCGAGGCCCGTGGCCTCGGATGGGGCTTACACTGCCGAGGCCCGTGGCCTCGGCTGGGGCTTAGTAGCTGTTCCCCGCCAACGCCCGCTTGATCCGCGTAGCCTCGACCTTGCAGAGAGCCGTCGTGCCGCGGAGGTTGCGCTTGCGCTTGTGGGTCATCCGGCTCAACAGGTGGCTGGTGCCCGCCTGGCGGTGCATCACCTTGCCGTTGGCCGTGACGCGGAACCGCTTCTTGGAAGCCTTATGGGTTTTCTGCTTGGGCATGGAAGCACCGAGACGTTACTGGTGGCCGTTTTCGGGGAAACCAGGATTATAGACGCTTTTGACCCGCCGGGAAGGGGGATTCCGCACAACGTAACCCGCTGGAATTCCACACCTTCCGCCACACCGCGGATCCCCACCCTATAATCGGCCCTCCTGGGGGGCCTGCACCAGATTCATCACGACCGGCGGCGGCAGTCGCTGGGGGAGACCGTTGCGAATGCACTCACCGAGGGCCTGTTTTCGGCTGATCACGCTGCTGCTGTTGCTGGCGCCGTTCGGCAGGGGAGCGGTCGATGCCGCCGAGCCGATCGTCGACGCCAAATCACTCTGGCAAGGCGTGGACGTGCATTCGCTGCCGCTCGACGTGGAGTCGCTCAGTCGCTGGAGCGATGACACCGGCGCTTACGAGAAGCTGCGCTTCACCAGCGAGGTCGCCGAAGGGACTGCCGCACGCGTCTTTGCCATCCGGGGCGCGCCGCTGCCGACGACCGGCCAGTCCCCGCCGCGCGTGCCAGGCATCTTGCACATCCATGGCGGCGGACAAACGGCCTCGCTCGACTGGGTGCGTTTCTGGGTCGAGCGCGGCTATACCTGCCTCACCTTTGATTTCTGCGGACCCTGGGCCGATCGCCAGGAAGTCACCAATTGGGGGCCGATCCAGCATGCCAATATGGCGCAAGCGGCCGGCGGCTTTCAGGTCCATCCCACCCCGCGCGAGTCGAGCTGGTTTCACTGGGCGCTTGCCTGTCGCCGCGCACTGACCGTGCTTTCCGAGCATCCGCAGACCGATTCCGCTCGGCTCGGGATCTTTGGCATCAGCATGGGCGGAACGCTCTGCTGGCTGGTCGCGGCCAGCGACGAGCGAGTGAAAACCGCCGTGCCGATCTACGGCTGCGGTTACAACCACGACGACCGCCGCGAGCGGTTCGGCTTCGGCAAGCTCAGCGACGATCTGCAGCTCTACAAACGAACCCTTTCGCCCGAGGCGCACGCCCCGCAAATCCAGGTGCCGATTTTCTTCCTGAACGCGACGAACGACTTTCACGGCCCGCTCGATTTTGGCTTCGACACGCTAGGAGCGGTGCGCGGTCCCACGCGGTGGGCCTTCACGCCCCGCACGAATCATCATATCGCCTCGCGCGAAGCCCGGGACTTACCGCTGTGGATGGACTGGCAACTGCGCGGCGGCCCGGCCTGGCCCGCGAGTCCGGAGATCGTGCTTGATCTCGACCACGACGGGATCCCGCGCGCCACGGTCCGCGCCGACCAGCCCGACGAGGTGACCGCGGTTCAGGTGCTGTACTCGCTGGGGGATCGTCTGCCGGCGGCCCGCTACTGGCGGAGAGCATTCGCCGGCGACGAGTCGGCGCGGCGATACCTTTTGCCGGTGATGAGTATCGACGAGCCGCTGTGGGCGATCGCCAACGTAAGCTACCGGTCGGGAGTGACGCTCAGCTCCAACATGCCGATGGTCCTCCCGCGCGAGATCAAAACGGACGCCGGACCGGCCCGGGCGACGCTCGCGTGGACGTCCGAACTGGCGGACCGGCCCGGGGACTACGATTCGTGGTACTTCACCGCCGGCGCGACCGATCCGAACCGCGAGGTCGTCTATCTCGCGACCGAAAGGGAGGGGGACGTCCCCTACCTGACCCACGAGGCGAAGACGTTCCCCCACGGCGGCCCAGTGCAATTCTCGTCGCACCTGATCGGCGATCCACAACACATCGGCCGCCCCGGCGATGAGCTGGCCTTCGAGGTTCGTGGTGATCTTGGGGAACAGGGTTTAACGGTCCGCGTCTACGAAAACGACTGGTCGCCGCTGGCGAAGAAGTACGAAGCCAAAGCACTTGCCCCGACGGCGGGCGAACCGCCGCAGGAAGTCGCGGCCTCAGTCCACGCCTGGCGCAAGGTGCGGTTGGCTGCAAGCGAGTTCCACGCCGAAGATGGCACCCAACTGCAGGACTGGTCCAAAGTGCAGCGATTGGAAGTCGCAGGCAATACTCAGGGGCGAGCTGGATTCCGCAAGTTCCGATTCGTCGCGCCCTAGGCTGTTTTCTGTAGTCGGGCTCTGTGAGCCCGACCCGAAGATGATTTAACTACCAAGCGCTCGAAGAAAAACTTGTCGGTCGTCGCTTGCGCCACCGCAACCAACTTTATCGATTCCCCCTTCGTGCTTTTTTGGACCTTCGTGGTCCCTCCCTGCCCTTCTGCGTGCCCCGGGTGGTTAACCCCAGAGCCGGCCTCGAAGAGGCCAGCTACAGTGTGCGGCCATGGCTACCGTTGTCCGCGGCGCAAT
>JAEUIK010000235.1 GCA_016793185.1 Planctomycetaceae bacterium
CGACGAGAGCGACGGCTACCTGGCGGTCGACGAGATCCGCTTCGTCGACGGAGAGCCGCCCCGCGCGGCAGCCAACCCGCGCGTCGTTGCGCTGCTCGAAAAGTCACACCTCGCTTCGGCCGAACAACTGGCCGCCGAGTATCGCGAACTCTGGACGCGGGCGCTCGACACGGGATTCGCCGCCGAGGAGGCTCCGGAGGGCGCGCGGGCGCTGGTCAACTGGCTGCTCGACCATGGCGAGCTTGTTGCGCGCGCTTCGCCCGATTCCGAGGCGCTCGTGCAGTCGACTGCGTTTGCAGCGCAACAGCAAGCGCTCACGGCCCAATTGCAGCACTCGCGCCGCGCTCCGGCGCTGGCCGACGGTTCGGGCGAGGACGTGGCCGTTCACATCCGCGGCAATCACAAGCAACTCGGCGAGGTCGTGCCGCGCCGGTTCCTGGAGGCGCTCGGAGGGACCGAGCAGCCGATCGTGAGCGCCGGCAGCGGCCGGCTGGAGCTGGCCCGGCAGATGACGGCTCCGACCAATCCGCTGGTGCCGCGCGTGATTGTGAATCGCGTCTGGCTGCACCATTTCGGCGAAGGTCTCGTTCCCAGTCCCGACGATTTCGGCAAGATGGGGCAGCCACCGACCCATTCCGAGCTGCTCGATTACCTGGCTGCCGAGTTCCGCCGCGCCGGGTGGTCGCTCAAGGCGCTGCATCGCCGCCTGGTATTGTCGGCGACGTACCGCCTGTCGAGCCGGCCCAGCGCGGAGTCGCTGGCCCGGGATCCTGAGAACAAGCTGCTCCAGCATATGCGCGTGCGGCGACTCGAGGCTGAGGCCGTTCGCGACGCGATCCTCGCCGTGTCGGGGCAACTGAATCGCGAGCCGTTCGGGCCGAGCGTGCCGGTGTATCTCACGGAATACATGGTTGGCCGCGGACGGCCCGCGCGCTCGGGGCCCCTGGATGGCGCCGCGCGCCGGAGCCTCTACCTGGCGGTGCGGCGCAACTACATGACGCCGCTCTTGATGGCCTTCGACTTTCCGCAGCCCTCGACGACCATCGGGCGGCGCAACGTCTCGAACGTGCCAGCGCAGGGGCTGGCCCTGATGAACGACCCCTTCGTCGTCGAGCAAGCGGCGCATTGGGCCGGTCGGGAATGGTCGACGCACCGTGACGCTGCGGAGCGAATCCGCGCCTGTTATCTGGAGGCGTTCGGGCGGCCGCCGGCCCCGCCCGAAGCGGCCGCTGCCAGCGCGTTCGTCGCCGCGCAGCGGGCGCGGTATGCCGAGTCTCCGCCGCCCGAGGAGGGTGCTCCGCCGCCGTCCGACCCCGAGCGACGTGCCTGGAATGACCTCTGCCATGCGCTGTTGAGCGCCAAGGAATTTATCTTCGTCGAGTGAGATCCCGATGCACTGCCGCCATTTCATTGCCCCGCCGCAGACGCGCCGCGAGATGCTCTTGCGCTGTGCGGGCGGGTTCGGCGCCGTGGCGGCGGCGGCGCTCTTGGGTGACACGCAGGCCGCGGCCGAGGCGCTGACGTCGGGGAGCGCGCCGGCGGCGGGGCACAATCCGTTGGCGCCCCGCGCGCCTCACCATCGCGCCCGGGCCAAGAGCGTGATCTTTCTGTTCATGGATGGGGGCCCCTCGCAGGTCGATACGTTCGACCCCAAACCCCGGCTCGACCGCGAGCATGGCCAGCCGATCAAGATGCAAGTCCCCAAGACGCAGTTTGCCAACGTTGGCAACGTCCTGAAGAGTCCCTGGCGATTTCGCCCCCGCGGCGCCAGCGGGATCCCGGTCAGCGATCTCTTTCCGGCCGTGGCTGAGTGCGTCGACGATCTGGCGGTCGTCCGCTCGATGGTTGCACAATTCTCCGAGCACACCTCGGCGAACTACTTTCTGCACACCGGGCATGGCATGCCGGGACGCCCCAGCATGGGGGCCTGGACCACTTATGGACTCGGATCCGAAAGCCAGAATCTGCCGGGTTTCATCGTGCTCGACAGCGGGATGATTCCTCCCGGCGGCCAGGACTGTTTTCATAGCGCGTTCTTGCCGGCGACCTACCAGGGCTCGATGTTTCGCCACGGACCCGCGCCCGTACCGAACCTCCAGCGGACCGAAGCGACCGACGCGGCCCAGCGGGCCAAGCTCGAACTGGTGCGCGGGCTCGACCGCTCGAGTGCCACGCGCCTCGCGGGCGACGACGGCTTCGAATCAGCCATCGAGAACTTCGAACTCGCCTACCGGATGCAGACGGCCGTGCCCGATCTCATCGACTTGAGCGGCGAGACCGCCGAGACGCATGCCTTGTACGGACTCGATCAGCCGCAGACGGCCATCATGGGGCGGCAGTGCCTGCTGGCGCGGCGCCTGGTCGAGCGGGGCGTTCGGTTCATCGAGGTCCTCTGCCCCGAGGTCGATGGCGACCGCTGGGACCAGCACAGCAACCTCGTCAAGGGGCACGAGCTGAACGCCGGCGCCACCGACCGCCCGATCGCGGGCCTGCTCCAGGATCTGAAGCGGCGCGGGCTGCTCGACGAAACGCTGGTCGTCTGGGGAGGTGAGTTCGGGCGCACGCCGATGGCTCAAGGTTCCGACGGCCGCGACCATAACCCCTTCGGTTACACGATGTGGCTCGCCGGCGGTGGCGTCCGGGGGGGCACCATCCACGGCGAAACCGACGACTATGGCTACTACGCCATTCGCGACAAGGTCGAGATCCATGACCTCCACGCCACGATGCTTCACCTGCTGGGCATGGATCACACCCGGCTCACCTACCGCTTCAGCGGCCGCGACATGCGCCTGACCGACGTGCATGGCAACGTCGTCACCGGCATCCTCGCTTAGCGGGTTCTCCCGAGTCAGGGCCTCAGGCCCCCCGAGCCACTCCGGGTGGCAAGGTCGAACTCGGTTCCTAGCGTGGCGTAGCCTGGGCCACCGGCGTGGCGAGCTCGCGGTGGTGCGTGGCGAGGCAATGCTCCAAGGCCTGGGCCACGGCCTGGTTTCCGGCGGCCGAAAATTCGTCGCCCGAGCGCTCGAACGGGGGAGCGGCGGTCTGCCGCAAACTGGGGAGCAGGTCGATCCAGGTGACGTCTCGGCCGGCGGCGAACGACGCGAGCCGCCGCTGCGGTAGCTCCAAATCGACGCTCGCGGGTGCGAGTCCGAGCCGGCGCTGCAGTTGCGCACAGAGCGACGGCGAGACCTGGCAGGCCGAGGGGGCGGCCGCCAGCACCACCTCCACCTCTTGCCGCCCGGCCTGCCGAATCAGGTCGTCCAGGTGCTGGTACGTCTCGACCCAGCGACCGCGCATCGACTTATCCAGCGGCGTCCGGCAGACCACGAGCTGCCGCTCACTACGAACCTGCCGCTGGAGACGCTCGGCCGGACCGTCGACGACCGTTGCAGCGCGGTCGCGCTGCGGGCTTGGTGCGCCCCAGGTCGTGGCCGCGAGCTGATAGATCCGCAGACCACGGACGTCGAAAATGCCTGGCGCGGGGAGTTCGTCGGTGATATCGCTGCCGACAGAAACCAGGACCACGATCAAATCGGGTCGATAGGCGAGCACCTCGCGGCGGAGTTG
Organism: Planctomycetaceae bacterium; assembly: GCA_016793185.1. Classification (GTDB taxonomy): domain Bacteria; phylum Planctomycetota; class Planctomycetia; order Pirellulales; family JAEUIK01; genus JAEUIK01. The sequence goes on from JAEUIK010000235.1 coordinate 3,571, forward strand.
GGCGGCGTACTCGCGCGGCCCGGTTCGCGGCAGGGCAAAGTTATAGACTTCGAGCCCGGGGATTTTGTGTTCGAGCTGGGCGAAGCAATTG
>JAEUIK010000238.1 GCA_016793185.1 Planctomycetaceae bacterium
CTTGATCAGTCGTACTTGTTCGACGTCGGCGGACATGGGGGAGGAGTTTCCTTACGGGGCGAGTTCCAGAAGTTGTCGCGCGCGGGCGAGCCGAAAAACTCGCCACCCGACTTCGAAGGCTTGCGTCGCGCCGGCCGCGAGCGGTTCTTTGGTCGTGGGGGTCGAGCGGGTGAAATACCCCTTCTCGCCCCCCGAGCCGACGTCGCGCAAAAACGTGAACGCGGGATCGCTGCGGACGAAATTGTTGACGTTGAGATCGGGGCGCGACATATGCGCCAAGGCCACGGTGTCGTGCCGGGTCGAGTAGACGGCCAGGATGTCGGCGCCCGGAACCCGATACTCGGCGCCGGCGTTCGGTGTCAGGTCCGCCACGACCCGCTCGCCGACCAATCCCCGGTCGAACTCGAGGTTCTCGAGCAGCCCGGAGCCGACATTCCGCGTGAAGACAGGCAACATCCCGAAGTAACCGTCGGCCATCTCGCCCGCGACGTTCCAGGCGAGCAGGCCGCGGGCCACCAACTGCATTGGGTTGGCCGCACAAGCCGTGTAGACGACGCGCTTCGTTGCGCAGGCGGCGGCGTTCGGATGGTTCAGCAGGGTGGTGCGGGTCAAGACGATCCTCTGGCCGCTGAGATACGCCCCGGGCTCGAGTGTGGCCGCGGCGCCGTCGACGGTAAACGCCGCTGCGGTCTGGGCCTCGAAGAGATGGTTCTCTCCGAGCAGCTGCTGGTTGCCGAGAAATCCCGTCGGCGCGAAGCTGACGACCACGGTTGTCGCGCTGTGGCCGCCGCGAATGTTCGAAACGTCCCGGGTAAAACCCATGCTGGCATTGGCATCGGTGGGCCGGGTGTGATATCGCGCACCCGCCAAGGCGGCGACGTTCAGCAGCTTGCCGGTCGCGCCGGGCGGGGGAATCTGCGCCGCCCCCACGCCGCTGAGCGTCACGACGTGGTCGGTGTCGCTCAAACCTTCGGCCAGCACCAGGTGCTCATCGCCATAGACCACGGCCGCCGAGAAGTCGACGTAGCATTTGCCGAGGTCGGCGGCGGCAAAGTAGCCGGCGTCGACCTGGGCCTGAGTCACGCGCGGGCAGCGATTGGCAGCCGTGGGGCTGCCGTCGATCGTCACCAGCGCGTAGCCCCCGGTGGTTTGCAGCCAGGCGCGCACCAAGAGCGTGTGCCCGGCAATCGTGCCCGAGATCGTCTCGGTCGCCGCGGCCGAGCTGTAGGCGACGCTGCCACCATAGGCCTGCGACTCGGAGAAACTGGCCCAGCTGCCGGTCTTGGTCAGCGAACCGTGCGGCGTGTTAACGACGGGCACGCCTTCGCGCAAGTGCGCAAAGTTCATCACGCCATTCGCGTAGGTATCTTTGAAGCCGAAGCAGGCAAAACGATTCTCGCTGCACGGCACGTAGACGTCATACCGGCTGCTGTAGAGGGTCCCGGTCGTGGCATGGTGCCGCCAGAGGTAGCACGTCTCGTCGAGCACTGCGGCGCCGCCAG
>JAEUIK010000259.1 GCA_016793185.1 Planctomycetaceae bacterium
GTCGCGCACCAGCGAGAGGGCGAACGGCTCGAGTTCCAGGGCGATCTCGAGCCCCAACCCACCGGCATACTCGCCCAGCGATCGCACCCCCTCGACCGCCAGTTGCCACTGCTCCTGCGCGGGAATGACCTCCCGGTTCCAGAGGTACTCGCCGAGCACCAGCAGCACATTGCGGGCACGGTAGTCATAGGCCAGGTCGAGGAACGCGCGCACGCGCTCGAGGTGGAACTTCCGCACGCTGGCGTTGAAGTCGGCCAACCCCAGCGCCACGCACGGCAACGACACGATCGGCAGTTCCAGCCGGTCGCACGCTTCCCGGATCAACCGGCGCTCGCCGGGGGCCAAATCGAGCGGATCGACAAAGATATCGACGGCGTCGAAACCGATCTCCTTGGTCTTTTCGAGCCCGAAGACGGTCGGTTGCCCCGACTGAACCCAGGCGCTGTTGATGAGGCCGAGTTTCATGATCTTCCTTCGGCGAGTCGCCGCTCAATGGACCGCGGCAGGCGGAAAGCGCGAGCCTGTGTCATGGCGAAGGTTACTTGATCCCTTGCCCGCGCGAAAAGTAGCCGTGCGTCCTGGGGGTCTTGGGAAGATAAAACTCGTCGATCTCGACTTTCGCGAAGGGCTGCCCGGCGACCAGCTCGCGGACGCTGCGGTCGAGATGGCAATTGTCGGCCAGCAGGCGTTCGAGACCGTTGAGTCGCCGCTGCCAGCGCGCCACGCCGGGGTCGGGGCTCAGCCCATGTTCCAGGAACAGGAAGGCGCCGCCCGGCCTGAGGACGCGGTAGACTTCGCCCAAGGCCTGGTGGACGTCGGCGATGCTGCAGAGCGTGAAGGTGCTGACGACGCAATCGAACGATTCGTCGGCGAACGGCAGCGACTCGCTGCTGAGGATCCGCTTATCGACTTCGAGGCCGGTCTCGGCGATCCGCGCGGCGGCCCAGCGATGCATGCCTGGGTTCGGGTCGATGGCCGTGATCCTTCGCACGTGGCTGGGATAGTGTGCCGCATTGAGCGCGGAGCCGATGCCGATCTCGAGGATCTCGCCGCGCGCGTCCTGGAGCAGCGTGGAACGGTGCGCCGCCACGCGGTGATTATTCAGACCGAACTCGCACAACCGCGGAAAAACGTAGCTCGAATACCAGCCCATCGGGTGCGTCCGCCGTGAGAGTCGCTACCGAGTCCATCTCTTACCGGCGAATGTACCCGATCCCCGCCGACGGAGAAACGTTTCGCTCCGCAGGCACCTGCGTGGATCCGCGACGTCAGTGGCCGGCCTGATCCGGGCTGCCGAGTCGCGCTGCCTCCAAGAGTTCGCTGGCAGTCGCCGCTCGCGGGGGCTATTCTGAGTGCGTCGCGCTCCCGATCGCGTGACGGCCTCTCACCGGCATCCGAGGTATTTATGTCCCTTCCTTGCTGGCGGATGGTTTGGTTGTGTCTCGCGGCCGCAGTGCTCGTCGCGCCTCCCAACCGGCGGGCCATGGCGGCCAAAGTCACCGTGATCACCCCGCGGCAGACCGTGGCGGTCGAGGAGGCTACGGTCGACGCGGATGGACTGTGGGTCTCGCCCGCCGATCTGACGCGGATCCACGGACTGGTGCTGAAGCCCGAGGGGGTCTGCCTCGACGAGTTGTGCATTCCCCTGAGCCGGAAGCCCGAGGATGCGGTGTCGGCCGTCCGGGATGGCCGGACGCTCGTGAACCTGACGGCGCTGGCTCGGCAGTTGCAGCAACCGGTCGTCGTGGATGCGGACGCTGGCGTCTGGAGCCTTGGCGCGATTCCGCCGCTGGAGCGCGCGCGGCTCGACCACGCCACGGCGCCCGACTTCACGCTGCGCGATCGCCAGGGCAAGGAGGTGCGCCTCGCCGATTTCCGCGGCAAGAAGGTGCTGCTCTTGACCTGGGCCTCGTGGTGCCAGTGCAAGCAGGATCTCGTCGGCTGGCAGAAAGTGTACGAAGAGCTCCGCGACAAGAACTTCGAAATCGTCGCCGCCGCTCAGGACAGCGACGGCGAAGCCGCGGCGGGCCCTTCCTACGACCGCGCGAAGGCGACGTTCACCACGCTCATCGACCCGGAGCATACGGTGAGCTCGCTCTATCAGATGGTAAACGTTCCCTGCGGCGTCTGGATCGACGAGCAAGGAACGATCGTCCGCCCCGCGGAGGTTGCCTACTCGAAGGACGTCGCGCTCCTGTCGATCAAGGTGGGGGGCGACAAGTACGTCGCCGCGCTCCGCGACTGGGTGACCCACGGCGCGCAGAGCGCTTACGCGATCCCCCGCAACGAACTGCGGGAGCGCCTGACGCCGAAATCCGAGACCGCGGCGCTGGCCGACGCGAACTTCAAGCTCGCGGTCTACTTTCATCAACAGCAGGACCAACAGCGCGCCGACAAGTACTTTGCCGCCGCCCAGCAGTTGATGCCGGACGACTGGAACTACCATCGGCAACAGTGGTCGTTCACGCCCAAGACCGCGCTCACGCGGTGGATGGAAAAGTACCGCGCCCTGGGCGACAAAGAGTACTACGAGCCGCTCAAGCTCGATCCGGCGCCGAAGTAGCCCGCGCGCCTCTCGCATGCTCGAAGATCACCCGCCACGAAAACGCGGGCGGCCCCCCCCGGACGCATCGCCCAACTCATCTCAGGGAATGCGCCAATCTCGGTAGGGAACCGGGCAAAGTGCAGTGCAACAGGCGCCGACAGGTTGACGCAGGCGTAATGTCCGCAACCGATCGGTGGCGGCAGGGTCGCCGGAGTCGGCCCCCGTCAGTTCCCGAGGGCAAAACTCACTCGTGTTCCCACCTTCCAAAAAGCATGACCGTCACAGCGAACTGACCGGAGCTGTCCGGCAGTTTGACGCAGCCCACAGAGCCGGCGAGAATCAAGTGCGAACCTTCTCAACACGAAAGGGGGGCATCATGCGTCATCTACTCTTGGTGGTTGTCGTGCTATTCGCTGGCCTCTGGCCGGCTTCCGCGTCCGCTCAGTGGGGAGCAGGCCCTTGGCGAGGCGGCTACGGCTTCAACAACTGGGGCGGCAGCTACGTCAACTACTACGTCTACTCGCCAGAGATCGGCGGCGGGATCTCAGGCGGCTACGTCGCTGGGTACGGCCGCCCTTGGGGATTCGGCAGTTTGAGCGGCTGGGGATTCGGCGGGTTCGGGCGACCGGCCTACGCGCCGACCTACTCCCCCACCTACGTCTACGCGCCGACCTACAACTACGCTCCGAGCTACGCGCCCAGCTCCACGCCCACGCCGGCCTATCAGCGACCCGCCCGCCCCGCGTTCCGACCGAAATTCACCCCGACCAATAGCTACTGGCCGAGTATTGGAGGTTTTTGAGTTGAACCTGTACAGGCAGGCCTGCGACCTCCATAGTCCATTAATCAGAAAATCAATGGCAGGCCAGTGTGTGATTCATAGTTAATTCATTGACGCTTGATTGAAATTTCGCCAAGGGCCACCAAATGCTCAAGTCAAACAGGTGTTGGCTTGTTCAAGTGCTCTTTGCAGCTTGGACGACGACTGCGACGGCACAGGTCGTGTGTGATAGATTCGAAATTAACGCGGAACCTGTCGGGCGTATCCTTGAATTGTGCTTGGACACCGACCTTCCTGATGACACTGTGATTTCGCTAAGCGTGTATAGAACCTATTACGAAAACGATGCCAAGACGGCATACGCTAGAGATTACTTCTCGGAGAAATCTACAGTTGCAGAGTGGCGTAAGGCGCATCGCATTCCGATTGACAACAGCAAATGGCTAGAAGCCCTAAGGAAACACCAAAAAGAACTCGCGCGAGCCGGCGAGCCTTTTCGAATTGCGTCGATTAGCGATGATATCGAGGCGTCGATTGTAGTTCCGACATTTCAGGAGAATCCCCGGTTTGGAGGTCCGCTCAGTCCCAAGCTTCGCGTAAAGGCCGTGACGGTTGATAAGAACAAGAAAGCGGCTCGGTCGATTCGCGTTGAGGTAGCGATTCCAGATCCACTGTCCCCAAGCCATAAAGCCGACAAGCCTACTCCAAGCCTCGATCCGAATGCTTTGGACAGGGGCGTGACCTATATCGTCTCTAAAGATACGCCATTGATGCCCGAGCACAGTCCCAAAGACCCGCTCGAAGCGATACGACGATCCAAGTCAATCCCGGCGGGGGGTTC
>JAEUIK010000262.1 GCA_016793185.1 Planctomycetaceae bacterium
GCGCGCCGTCCGCTGAGCAGCTTGAGCGCTTCCATGGCTTCGAGCGAGGCGACCACGCCAATCACGGGGGCGAGCACGCCGGCCGTATCGCACGTGGGCGTGGTCCCCGGCGGCGGCGCATCCTGCATCAGGCAGGTCAAACAGGGAGTCTCGCCCGGCACGATCGCCAGCACGCGTCCTTCGGCCCCAATCGCACCTCCATAGATCCAAGGGATGCCGAACTTAACCGCCGCGTCATTCAACAGAAATCGCGTCTCGAAGTTATCCGTGCCGTCGACGATCACGTCGACCCCCGCGCAGAGCTCGCCGATTTTCTGGTAGTCGACGTCGGCGACGATGGGCTCGACCTCGACCTGCGAATTGATCTGACGAAGCTTCTCGGCCGCGGCCACGGCTTTCGGCAGACCGGCGGCAATGTCGGCTTCGTCGAACAAGAACTGGCGCTGCAGATTATTCAGCTCGATGAAATCGCGATCGACGATCCGCACGTGCCCCACGCCCGACCGGACGAGCGTATTGGCCAGCAGCGACCCGAGCGCGCCGCAGCCGCAGACCAGCACTCGCGCCGTCGACAATCGCTGCTGCCCCGCGGCGCCCAATGGCGGATAGAGCATCTGCCGGTGGTAGCGGTCCAACCCGGCGGCAGGGGATGCGGCGTTCTCGTCCACGACGACTCTTTACCGGGCTTGTCAATTGTTCGCCGCAATGGGCTAGGCAAAGATTCCCGCGACCGTTCAGGGAATCCCAATCTGATCGAGCCAGTCCGACCCCTCGCGCCCCGCGATCTTGGTCTGATAGGCCGTGCGCACCCAGCGGCCATCCTTGAGCTCGTAGGTGATCTCCGCCTCGGTCGGCGGCCAGCGCCGATTGACCTTATAGCCGGTCATTTCCTCGCGCGACTCCGCGGCCGGATAGGGGAGCAGCTCGGTGTCGGCGTCGGCCGCTTCCTGAGTGGGGTGGATCATCGAGTTGAGCTTCTGATAGGTCAACTTGACGAGCCCCTTCGTCGGGCGCCCTTCCGCGTCGGCGGCGGCGACTTCGACGGTCACCTTCTGGGCGGGATATCGGCGCTGGGTCCAGCCCGCCGGATAGATCAACGGCTCGACGAACTTCAAACCGTTGAAGGTCGCTTCGATCTTCGCGCGGAGCGATTCCAGCGACGCGGCGGGATCGTCGCCCGCGGGCCAGCCGGTGGCCGCCGGGGTGGCCTTGGCCGGGGTCGCCTGGGGGGGCGCCGCGTCGGCCGGCTGCGAGGCTTTATCGCCCGACGCGATCGGCTGCGGCCCGGGCGATTTCGCCCGCTCGCAACCCATGGCCGCGAGAATCAACGCAGCCAGCGCGATGCCGAATCCGCCGCACCACGGCCGCCCGCTCGCGCGATTCGCCTGAATGATTGAGCCGGTCATAAGTCGATCCACCTTGATCTGCTGACGTTCCACCGGCGGGAGCCGGGCCATTACCCCACGAGGTAACCGGCGAACTCGCGCTGCCCGGCGACCTCTGCCTGCAAAGAATCGCATGCTTGTCGATAAAGTTCAACCTGGGTTCGAGAATCGGCCGCATCCGGATTGTCCGATTGGCCCGCTTCGCCGCAACGCTGCGCCCAGACGAGGACCGGCAGCTCCTCGCGCGGCGTCATCCCGTCGAGGACGTCGCCACGCTCGCTGACCAGCACTTGGGCCCACTCGCTGATGCCGGCGGCGTCCGCGGGCGTCCATCGTTGGGCTCGTACCACGTGCGCTGTCTCCTGGCGCAGGGCAGGTTCGAGGCGCGCCGCGGAGGGGAGGATCGCGATTCGCACGGCCGGCCACAGGGCGACCCGGCGCAGCTCGGCCGCAACCTCGGTCGCCGGCAGTTGGCCGAGGTCGGCGACAACTCCCACGCCAATGCTGGTGGCCTCCGCGCATACTTCATCGGAGGGCTGCGACAGCACGAGTGCGGTGGATGAATCGTGGCATTTTGCCAGGCTGAGCGTATCGACTCGGTGGAGGGCCGCTCCCCGCAGAACAAAGTTCCGCCCCTCTTGTTCGAGCCGCCGCTGGCGGGCGACCAGCACCGGCACGCCGAGCTGCAGCGATATTTCCGAGGTCACCCCGTTCTGCAGTTCTACGTGCAACGAAGCGACGTACACGTACGGCTGCTGCGGCGTCCAAAAGCAGGGTTCGGCAAGCGTGGCATGCCACAGCCCCGTGTCGCCGACGACGGGCGTCATACCCAGGCGGTGTTCGAGCGTTCGCGCGTAACGGCTCCGCGGCCCGGCGACGGACACCTGATGGATTTTCGGCAACAGCGGGAGCGTCGGCCCATCCTCGGCGCCCGGCCAGCGCACGCGGAGGAAGAGCTCGGCCGCAACGCTGGTCACGCGTCCGAAGAACCACTGGACGGCGAGCGTGGGTTGTTCGGTCATGGGATTCAGGCCGTCTGGTTCTGAGCCGCGGCGGCCGCCAGGATCGGAGCCAGGTAGCGGCCCGTCGCGCTGGGCGCGCAGCGGGCGACTTCTTCAGGGGTCCCTGTCGCGACGATTTCGCCGCCAGCCTCGGCTGCCTCGGGCCCGAGATCGAGCAGGTAGTCGGCCGCCTGGATCAGTTGCAGATTGTGCTCGATCACGATCAGCGAGTGCCCCGCGGCCAGCAAGGCGTCGAAGCAGTCCAACAGTTGCACGATATCCGAAAAATGCAGCCCCGTCGTCGGCTCGTCCAGAATAAAGAGCGTCCGTTGCCGCTTCGCGGCGGCCAGGTAGGCGGCCAATTTCAGCCGCTGCGCCTCGCCGCTCGACAGGGTATTCACGGGCTGCCCGAGCCGGACGTAGTCGAGTCCCACGTCCATCAGCCGCTTCAGGCGGACGAGCACCTTGTTGTGCCCGCGAAAAAAAGTGAAGGCCTCGCGGACGGTCAGCTCCAGCACTTCGGCGATATTTCGCCCACGATAGGCGATATCGAGAATCTCCGGGCGGTACCGGGTCCCCTTGCATTGGCTGCACTTCACGAACATGTCGGCCATGAACTGCATGTCGATCGTCAGGTACCCATCTCCGGCGCAGGCGCTGCAGCGCCCGGCTTCGCTATTGAAGCTGAAGTAACTGGCCGAGTAGTTGCGCGTGCGGGCGTCGACGGTCGCGGCGAACACGCTGCGGATTTCATCAAACGCCTTGACGTACGTTACCGGGTTCG
>JAEUIK010000279.1 GCA_016793185.1 Planctomycetaceae bacterium
CGGTAAGTACACGGTGTTTCTCGGCGGGCGACTGCTGGGAGACCGCTTGAACTTCAACTACAAGGACATGGTCCCCGGCGAGGAGATCGTGCCGACACTGGTGCCGGTGCTGGCGTACTTCAAGCACGCCCGCGAGTCCCAGGAAACGTTCGGCGATTTCTGCCACCGCAAGGGGGCGGCGGACCTGGCGCAATGGTCCGAACAGTATCTGGCTCAGGCAGCCGCGACGTAGGGGGCGACCCGTCCCCGTCGACCGGCGCCTCGACCGTGGAGTCATTCACTCGGGAAAGGAGTCCCGCTCATGCCGCCGCTGACCACCTGGATGCGCTATCTCTTGCGCTTCGTCGCGGTTTATAACGTGCTGGCCGGCCTGGTGATGCTGGTCTGCTATCACGAGGCGTACAAGTCGATGGGGCTCAAGAAGCCCGATCTGGTCATGCCCTTGCAACTGGTGGGGATCCTCGTCGGGTTGTTTGGCGTCGGTTATTGGCTGGTGGCTCGCAACCCGATCGAGAATCGCAACTTGCTGGTCCTGGGATTCTGGAGCAAGGCCTTGGGCTCGGTCCTGGGCGTCTACTACGTCGTGCAAGGCAAACTGCCGCCGGTATTTTTGGCGGTATTGTTCTTTGCGGACATCATCTATCTCTGGCCGTTCGCGCTGATCATCCGCCGGCTCTCGCTGCTGGCGCGCCGTCCCGAACTCGGCGCCCACGGGACGCCCCCCTCCGGCGTCCGCCGCGCCGCGTGATCCGCTTCCGTGACTCGAAAGGTCGCTTGCCATGCTCACTCCCGCCGAAGAACTGGGTCTGAGCGGCGCGAGCCTGGCGAATCGCGTCCGCCAGGCGTTCTATCGATTTCCCGAGCGGAAGCTCAAGCAGCTCATTGAGCAATTGCGCAGCGAGTCGGAACGCCGGCACCTCTTCTACCTGCGCGACGGCGAGTTCGAGACGATCCGCGTCTTTCCCCGGCCGGTCACGGTGTTGCCCGACCAGGTGACGTACATCCACTTCGTCACGCTGACGATCCTCAACGCGCTCAAACGCCTGCCCGAGCTGTACCTGAGTGATCCGGCGGTCCGCCAGCTCTTGCCGCTGGGGGCCGCGGAAGTGGCCTGGCTGAACGACTCGTGGGGCGCGAGTCAGCGCGACTACAACCCGGTGTTCGGCCGCCTGGACGCCTTGATCGATTTCACGAGCCCCTCTTGGAAGGACTCGTTGCAGTTCGTCGAGCCGAACTTGAGCGGCGTTGGCGGCATCCATCTCGTTCCCACCAGCGAACGGATCATGGCCGAGGTCATGCTGCCCGAACTGGCGGCGCAGGATCCGCAAATCCGCCTTTCGGTCGGCACCGACATCCGCGAGCTCCTGATGCAGGAGATCCACGACCATCTCGAGGCCATCGGTCGATCCGCCGAGAATGTCTGCTTCGTCGAACCCAAGTATGCCGGCTCGGGACCCGACGAGCAGGAGGCGCTCGCGCAGTATTTTCACGAGCGGCACGGGCTGAAGGTCATGCACGCCGATCCGGCCGAGCTGACGCTTGTCGGAGGCGAAGTTTTCTATGCCGGCGACCGGGTCGACCTGGCCTACCGCGATTACGAAGTCCGCGACCTGCTGGCACTGGGGGCCGAGGGGGTCGACATCGAGCCCATCCGCACGCTGTTTCGCCAGAACCGCATCATCTCGTCGATCGCCGGCGACTTCGACCACAAGAGTTGCTGGGAGATCCTGACCGACCCGGAGCTGGCCCAACGGCACTTCAACGCCGACGAGCGCCAGGTCTTTCGCCGGCATATTCTCTGGACGCGGATCGTCGCCGACCGGCAGACGCGTCTTCCCGACGGGCACGTCGGCGACCTGGTGAAATTTGCCCGTGCCGAGCGCGAGCGGTTGGTGCTCAAGCCCAACCGTTCGTACGGGGGCGACCGAATCCTGATCGGCCCGATGATCGGGGCCGCGGACTGGGACGCGGCGCTCGACCTGGCCCTGGGCCAGCCGTCGGAGTTGGTGGTGCAGCAGTTGGCCCAGACGCCGGTCGAGGACTTCGCGATCCTCGGAGCCGACGGGCATATCCACTTCGAGCCGTTCTACACCGTGATGGGCTTTGCCCCCACCCGCTACGGTCTGGCGATTCTCGGCCGGGCCTCGCAAAAGCACGTCGTCAACGTCGCCCAACGGGGCGGGATGGTCACAGTCATGATCGGCCATCCGCCGGGCGAGCTGGTGGGGCCGGGCGCCACGCCCGCCCGGCCCGATTCTGGCTGAGCCGTTCGACCGCGCGCGAGCACTTCCGAGCCATGGCGCGCCAATGTGGTTCCCGCGCTACGCGATTCTCTCACGCGATATTCACACGTTCTTCATCGAGACTCTCTAGTCTCGCGGCTCGGGCCGTGCCGGCCTGCGCGGCAGTGCGAAGGAGTTGCAAGTTCCGGGCAGCTCGCCGCCGCTGACAGGCGCCGTCGAAACTCAGGTCTCGCCGCGGGAGTCTTTGTGCCGAGAGCGTGGGGATTGTTCGCTATCGCCGCCGTCTGCCTTGCCGGCGCGGGTCGCAGCCCGGGCACGGCCGGGGAATTCGTCGTCTTGCCGCCGCTGGCCGTCGGCACCATGCCGCTGGAGGAAGCGTCGGGCATCACCGGCAGCCTCCTGCACCCAGGCGTGCTCTGGACGCACAACGACAGCGGCAACCCGGGAATCATCTACGGACTGACGATGTCGGGCGCCGTGGTGGGCTCCTACAACTTCGGCAGTCAAAACGACTGGGAAGATATCGCCGTCGGGCCCGGCAAGAACGGCGCCTCCAGCATCTACATCGCCGACACGGGCGACAACAACTTCGCCCGCGAGTATGCCCGGCTGTATCGCTACGCCGAACCGGCCACGCTCACGACCAGCTCCAGCGTGATTCACTCGAGCCAGTACGAGCAAGCGCGCTTTCAGTACCCGAATGGTCCCGACGACGTCGAGGCGCTGACCGTCGATCCGCTCACGGGCGAGATCTACCTCTTCAGCAAGGGCAATTCGCAGTTTCCGCAGTACAGCGAAGGGAACTCGACGACGCACGTCTATCGGCTCGATCAATCGGTCTTCGACCCGCTCCCCGCCGGCACGTACCACCAGGCCGATCAATTGGGGAGCCTCTCGATCCTGAGTCGCGTCACCGCGGCCGACATCTCGCCCGATGGTCGCTGGCTATTGATACGCAGCCGCAGCACCACGGCCTATGCCTACGAGCGTCTGCCGGGTGAATCGATCGCCGACGCCCTGCTGGGAACTCCGATCCCGTTTCAGCTTGCCTCCGAAGCGCAGGGAGAGGCCATCGGCTGGGCGGACGACAGCAAGAGCTTCTTCACGACCAGCGAGCGGGTCGGCGCCGCGATCTATCAATACAAACTCTCGCCGCCGGGCGACGCGAATCTCGACGCCGTCGTGGATGGCGCCGACTATACGATCTGGGCCGACCACTATCTGCAAACGGGTGCGACCCGGGCCCAAGGGGATTTCAATCATGACGGCGTCGTTGACGGCGCCGACTACACGATCTGGGCCGATCATTCTTCGCCGGCGCCCGCTGCGCTGGCCGTCGTGCCCGAGCCCGCGAGCTGGATGCTGCTCGCGGGCGGCACTCTGCTCTGCTTCCTCCGCCGCTCGGGCGGAATTCTGCGACTCGTCAGGGAAGGCCGCTAATCAGCGCACCCATAGCCGCTTGACGCCGTGCATTGCCTGAGCGGGCACGAGCGCCTCGCGGGCAATCTCCCTGCAGCCTCTTAGGGACCCGACGACGCCCCTTGGGCAGCGCCGAAAGCGGAGGAACGCCCCCGGTCATACCCGCCGGCGC
>JAEUIK010000324.1 GCA_016793185.1 Planctomycetaceae bacterium
TTCACGCTGCTGGTGCTGATCGTCTGGCTGCTGCGGACGCGGAGCACGTTTGCGCCGCTGGTGGCCGGTGTCGTGGGGGGAATCGTCGACCTGGTCGCCGCCGAGCGCGTCGGACCGGGCATCGCCGCCGGCGCTCTGGCAGGCTACCTGGTCCCGCGCCTGGCGGCAAAGCTGCCGACGCGCAACCTGCTTGTCGAAGCGGCGGCGGTCGGGGGAGGGACGTTCGGGGTCGGCCTGATCCTGTGTGGCGCGGCCTTCCTGGCAGCTGAGCTGCCGCAAGGAATCACCGCCGCCAGTGCGCATTTACTGGGGACGGCCGCGTACACGGCCGCGGCCGCGATTCCATTCTTGCTGCTGCGGAATTGGCTCTGGGGCAGCTCCTTGCGGCCCAGTTGGCACCTGGCCAGTTGAAGCCAACCTCGACTCGGGATCCAGCGTTCGTAACGGCTCGCGACGAGAGTTTCCATGGACCAGCCACGGATGGCAGGCGCTACTCGGCTCCGCGCGGGGTTTGCCCGCGCCGAAGTGGTCGACTCGCGCGTGCGCATCCGGCGGCTGATGTTCCTCTTGGCTGCCGTGCTCGTGGTAATTCTCGCCCGGCTCGGTTGGCTGCAATTGAGCGAGGGGCCCGAGTTCCGCCGCCTGGCAGCGCAACCCATCGAGCGCCACCGACGGCTCGATGGCGTGCGGGGAAGAATCCTGACACGCGACGGCGTGGTACTGGCCGAGGATCGACCGGTGCTGTCGGTCGCGGTGGACTACCGCTGGATCGCCGACCCGCCCGACGCCGCCTGGCTCCGGCGCGTCGCGCGTCAAAGACTGGTGCGCGCCAAGCTGCCGCTCGCCGCGCGAAAGGATCCGGCCCGGCTGCAGATCGAGATCGAGAATGTGCGGGACGAGCGGCTGGCGCTGCAGCGGCGGTTGGCAGCGCTCTGTCAATGCGACGCAGTGACCTGGGAGTCGCGTTTGGAGGCGATTCGCCGCAAAGTTTCGGCTGCCGCGGCCGACGTCAATGCTCGGCGCCAGGCGCAGTTCCGGGCCGAACAGCAACGCTCGGCCGCGCTGGCGGCGCAGGCCACGAGCGGCTGGGAGCGCTTTCGAGCCGCGGCGCACCGGATTCTTTTTCCGGTCGAAGCCGCGTCTCCTCCGCCCCCGATCAAGATCGCCGAGGAAGTGAGCGATCAGATTGTCGCGGTGGGCGTGCCGCTCGACGTCGTGGCCGAGATCGAGGCCCGCCCCGAGCTGTATCCGGCGACCCGCATCGTGCAACAGTCGCGGCGCTTCTACCCTGGCGGAATGCGCGCGGCGCATGTCGTGGGACATCTCGGCCCGGCGACGACCGACGAGCTGCGCGCCGACCACGCAGAGGCCATCTCAACCGGTGCGCGTCTCAACCCTGGCGACTATGTCGGACGGGCGGGAGTCGAAGCGCACTACGACGAGCAACTCCGTGGCCGCAACGGCCGGGAGCGCGAGTTGAGCGATCTCACCGGGCGCGTCCTCAGTCGCGAATGTCTCGAACAGCCGACCGCCGGGCGCGATCTTGTTCTCACGATCGACGCCCGCTTGCAGCAGACCGCGGAGACCCTGCTGGAGGCGGCGCTTGCCCGACGCGACCTCGTTACGGGCGGCCAGGACAATTTCCCCGCGGCCGGGGGTTCGATCGTGGCACTCGACGTCCGCACGGGCGCGGTCTTGGCCGCGGCCTCGGCGCCCGCGTTTGATCCCGGACTCTTTCAGCCGGGAGGCGAGCGGCTCTTGCCGGCCTGCCTGACGGATCCCCGGGCCCCCCTGCTCGATCGCAGCATTCAGATGGCGCTGCCGCCGGGGAGCGTCTTCAAGATCGTGACCGCCGCCGCGCTGCTCGAAGAGGGGCGTGTCGCACCGCAGCGCCCGTTCGACTGTGCAGGGTATTTCGAGAACCCCGAGCGCGAACGCTGTGCGATCTTTGCGCGCTATGGCGAAGGACATGGCCCGGTGACCCTCGAAACGGCGCTCGTGCAGAGCTGCAACGTCTACTTCTTCGCGCAGGCGGGCCAGC
>JAEUIK010000422.1 GCA_016793185.1 Planctomycetaceae bacterium
GATGGCGTGCGTGGCGGTCACGTCGCCTCGCCCGCTGGCGTCGACGCAATAGAAATGTCCCGGCCCGCCGCCGTTGGCCGGGTCCTGTCCGAGCGTGAAGTAGACGCGGTTCCCAGAGAAGACTGGGGTCCCCACCGGGTAGATGCGATCTCCACGACCATTCGCCAGAAACTTTGCCTCGGGTGGATTCCCGTCGAATTTCCAGAGAAGCGCCCCGGTTTCGGGATTGAGGGCGTAGAGCCAGCCGTCGCCGCCGGGAAAATAGACCTGTGGTTCGACGCCGTTCGCCGTGGCCACTTCTCCCCAGGCAGGGCTGCTCCATTGGCCGTCGAGGATCGCGGTTTGCCGCACCTGATGCTGAGAACCGGCGACCGATCCCTCGTGCCAGAGAATCTTGCCCGTCGCCTTGTCGAAGGCGGCAAAGCTCGGCGCCGCGGGCGCGGCCACTTCCCCTTCCTCGTTCACGCCGTTGGAGGTGACGAGGAAGATGCGGTCTCCCACGAGCAGCGGATTCGACGCGGCCATATTATGCGGACTGATCCCCAACTCGGCGATCAAATCGACGCGCCACACGATGTCGGCCGCCTCGGGTCCGGTCGCGGGCTCATCGGTGAAGGGGCCATCGTTCTCGCCATCGCGAAAGCCCTCGGTGTCGGCACAGACGAGCTGGGCGCGATTGTTGTAGTAATAGACCCGCTCGCCGCTGACCGCCGGACTCGAGCAGATTCCCTGCAGCGGCCAGTCCTGCGCTTCGCCGGTCGGGAGTTTCTCGTAGCTGTCTTGCCAGAGAAACGAACCATCCTTTTCGCTGAAGCACATGAGCACGCCGCGGTCGCCGGCTGCGCTGGGATCGCGCGGTTCTTCGTTATTGGTGCCGACGAAGAGCTTGCCGCCGGCCAGGACAGGGTTCCCGTACGAAACTCGACCCAGCTTGGCGCTCCAGACCACGTTCGTGCCCGCGGACACGTCCCAGGTCGTCGGCAAGTCGTGCGCGCCGTGCGCCACCATGTTGCGTGCGGGCGTGCCGCCCCATTGCGGCCAGTCGTGAGGCGCGTCCGCTGTGGGGGTGGCGTCGGCAGGCTGCGCTGCGGGCGACTCCTGGGGAGATGGTGGGGGCTGTTGGGGAGTCGGTTCCGGCGACTCTGTCACCTTGGAGGGCGCCTTGGCTGATGCGGGGGGCGCGGCCGGTTCGGCGGGAGCGATCGCGGCCACGCAATAAAGCTGGCCTTCGCCGCGCAGGAAGAGCTCGCCGCGCGAGATGGCCGGCGTCGCGAGCCAGGCCTGATCGAAGTCGTTCGTCTCGAGCTCGCGGAACTCCTCGGCCGCAGCGAAGACATAGATCGCCCCGCGCTCGCTGCAGGCGTAGATCTGGCCTCCCCCGGCGACCAGGCTCGCGGTGAAGGTCCCTTTCAACCGCTTGTGCCAGATCTCGTCGCCGTTGCCCGGGTTGAAGCAGGTGAGCAGGCCGCCATCAGCCAGGACATACAAGCGATTGCGATACGCGATGCCGGTCGGCACATAGGGACCGCCGCGGCGGAGCCGCCAGACTACGTGCGACTCCGTCACGTCACCCGCGCCGCCCGGGCGAATCGCCATGATCGTCTTGTTGCGCCCGCTCATGCTGATGACCATTCCGCCGACTTGTACGATCGACGGGCAGGGAATGTCGCTCGTCCCCTGCACGCGCCAGAGTTCGGCGCCGGTGCGCGGATCGTATGCAATCACATAGCCCAGGCTGCCATCGGTTCCGGTTCCGTTGACAACCATCTCGGTGCGCGGGGTGCCGGACCCGTCGGGCGTTGCCTCGACAAAAACCGGCGTGCTCCAACTCCCGCCACTGTCGCGTCGGGTGCGCCAGACCTCTTTGCCGGTGGACTGCTCGAACGCGGCGATCGACGAATTTTGGGCACTGTCGCACAACTGAATTACCAGGCCTTCGAACAGCACCGGGCTGGAGGCGGTGCCCCATTGATGTTCGAGCGTGCCCAACGGGGCGCGCCACAATTCTTTGCCCGACATGTCGCACGCCAGCAGGCCCGCGGATCCGAATGATGCGAAGACGCGCTCGCCGTCGGTGACTGGCGAAGCGCTGGCGTAGCCGTTCTTGACGTGCGTGCCCCCGTGAGCGGGACCGCATTCGGTCTGCCACAGGAGGCGACCATCACGACGATCGAAGGCCAGCAGCGCGAGCGTCTTGATGGCGCCCGCGGGAATCTCGCTCGTCAGCAAGACCAGGTCATTCCAGACGACCGGCGAAGAATTGCCAGCGCCTGGCACCGGGACCTCCCAGCGCAGGCCCTGGCGGGGAGAAAACGTCGTCGGGAGCGGCTGGTCAGGAGCCACGCCCGAGCAGTTCTCGCCGCGCCATCCCGGCCATTGCGAGTTGCCGGCGGCCGCGACGGCATCCGCCGCGGTGGCGGGGAGCGGAGCGGCATTCTGCGAAACCTGCCGGCCGGCGTCGCAGCCGGAGGCTGCCGCCAAGAGCAGGAGCGCGAGCATCCGGCCCAGGGGGCATAGCGAATGGCCGTCGGCGACGACGAACCTGGCTCGACCGAGCTGAGACTGACGCATCTTCCCTGAGCACTCCCCTGCCCTGCCGGCCGGCGGCGACTCGTCGCCCATGTTGGCCCGCCGCGCTAGGTCGCCGACGGGGGAGCGGCGGGACTGTTGGCACTCCCTAACTGCGCCAGAACCTGGAGGACGCCGTTCAAGTGGGCCAGCCGCGGGCCAAAGCGGTCCACGAACTCGTTCAACACAAACTCGCCGTCGAGCAGGGCGTCGGGGTCGTGGTTCACTTCGTCGGTCAGTTTCTGCAGGAACTCGGTCTGCACCCGGCTGAGGGTCTCGGAGGCCTGTCGGCAACCGCGGGCCAACTGCGGATTCAATTGCTTCCATTGGCGGAGATCCGCCGAACGCTGACGCTGCGAGGCGGAGAACTGCTGGCTCATCTCCTCGAGTAGCTCGTTCTGCCGATCCAGCGCCGCCAGAATCTGCCGCAGGACGCGCGCGTTTTCGTCGCCCGACGACGCTTCCGCGGTCGAAGCCGCGGCCGAGATGTCGACCTGGGTGAAGAGCGAAGCAGCAGACCGAGGTTCGTGCGTCATCGGCAGTACTCCTGTGGGGTTGAGTCCAACCAGTATAGGCACCCCGGCAGCCAAAAGTCGAGAAACCCGTTGCCGCACCCCGATCGCCTTCGCCCCAGGCGGGGATTCCGGCGAAACAGCAAGTGCCGGCGGCGAAACGGAGTTCGCCAACCCAGGGCGAAGCGCCGCCGCGGCTGCCGGGGGCCCTCTCGCCGGCTGCTAGCACGCGGCTGTCTAACCGATTCCTGCGCTCAAGTCCCCCTGGCACCCTCCCGATGCTCTAAGGGGCTCCCGGTGGCTTCATGCCCCATGGGCAGTACGGGTTAGCCAAGCGCGGTACCTTGAGGAAACTTTGATGAGTGGTCGCGACCCCCAGTCGCCTCCCGCGTTGGGATTCTTGACGGTTGTGGAACACGAGCAACTTGGGTTGATCGGGGGCTATTTGCTGCTGAACCTGTCGGGCCGGCCGCTGGAGTTTCATTGCACGGCCCCGCTCAAGCCCAACCGCGCCCAGCAGATCCTCTAC
>JAEUIK010000432.1 GCA_016793185.1 Planctomycetaceae bacterium
GATTCCCAATAAAGACGGTGTCGCGATACTCAGGCGGGAACTGTTCGGCCGCGTAATAGACGACGCCGGCGATGCCGGTCGAGCCGTGCAAGTGCGACAGCATGGTGGGGCCGAAGCCCAGGCCGTCGTGCGGCTTGCCGAAGCTCGGATACCAGGCTCCCCGCAAGAGCTGGTACATCGGCAGCGTGTGACAGTCGGCCGAGTACAGATGACCTAGCGGGTCGAACGCCAGCCCAAAAGGGTTCACCTGGCCATGGGTGAAGTACTCGATGTGCGAGCCGTCGGCCCGCATCCGGTAAGTATTCCCCGACTGCATGACGACGGGCTGTCCGTCGGCCCCTTTGACTTCGGAAGTGTTCGCGAAGCCGTGGCAGGCGTAGATCCAGCCGTCGATCCAGGGCGTGTAGGAACTCGACATGCCGTGCGTGTCGCGAAATCCGAACGACGAATACCTCACAACTTTGGCGTCGGCTGCATCGTCGCCGTTCCGATCCGGATAGAAGCAGATTTCGGGAATCGAATAACAAAGTGCGCCGCCGTCGATCGGCAGCAGGCCGATCGGGATATTCAGCCCGGTGACGAACTTGGTGAACTTCTGCGCCCGACCCTGTGCGTCGAACTGGTCGAGGATTCCCACGTAATCGCGATGGGGAGCGTCGTCCGCCGCCGGAAACGGGTACTCGAGCGATTGCGTGACCCACATCCGACCCTGGGCGTCAAATCGCAAGTTCATCGGCTTGTGGACGTCGGGCTCAGCCGCGACGAGCTGAATCTCAAACCCGGGTGGAAGGCGAAAGAGCTTCTGCTGCTCGGCGGGGGTGAGCGCCTCGGTCGGAGCGACGAGATCCTGGGCCACAGCCCCGGTCGTAGTTAGCAGCAGTGCCAGGGCCGGGATGTAGAGTCGGCGAAGCATGCAAGTCCTTCTGAGACCCAAGGCACGCGGCTGGCGCTCCTGGGTAGTTGGGCGGGGAATAAGGCACGGCAAGCCGTTCGTGGCCCGGCAATGTGGGTTCCAGTCTAGGTAGGCCAAAATCCCGGTTCAAGCCAACCTCCCGGTCCCAATCGACCCAATCGATGGTCGCGGGCAAGCCCCCAATGCAGCAGTACGCTGGGAACCCCGGGCCGATGCGCCCCCCAACGCTTCGCTTTCGACTCCTTGACGCTCTTGCCAAGCAAGGCGTAGATTCGGCCCCGGACCTGCTATGGGCCACGGTTACCTCCGGCTTGGCCCCCCCTGGACGCAGCGCCGCACCCTCGGAGTGCTGGCGCCCCTGGAATTGAGTGAGCCTTCATGGACCTGATTACTTTCAGCTTTCCGACCCTGATTCGCTACGGCTCAGGCGCACGCAGCGCGCTGGCCGAGTTCGCCGCACAACAGCATGTACGACGTCCTCTGTTGGTCACCGACCGGGGGCTCCCCGAGACCGAGGCGTATCGTCTCGTCACGGTCGAAATGGAGCGCGTCTGGCCAGGCGCCTGGCAGAAGTTCACTGGCGTGCATCCCAACCCACTGGAGGAAGATGTCGAAGCCGGCTGGGCCGCCTACCAGGCGGGCAACTGTGATGCGATCGTCGGTCTCGGTGGTGGTAGCGCCATCGACGGCGCGAAGGGGATTCGTGTCCGCGAGGCCTTTCCGGCTGCCCGGCTCGACCGGATCACACTGGTCGGGCTCTCGCGGCCACTGGTGCCCATGTGCGCCATTCCCACCACCGCCGGCACCGGCAGCGAGGTCGGTCGCAGCACGGTCATCACCTTTGCCAGCACGGGGCGCAAAGGGCTGATCGGGGGGCCGCCGCTGATGCCGAACCTGGCGATTCTCGATCCGGAGCTCACGGTCGGCCTCCCCGCCAAACTCACCGCCGCGACCGGCATGGACGCGATGACGCACGCGATCGAGTCGTACGTGTGTCCCGTTTTTCATCCCATGTGCGACGCGGTCGCGCTCGAAGCCGTCCGCATGGTGCGGATGTACCTGCCGCGGGCGGTCGCCAACGGGAGCGATCTCGAGGCGCGCGGACAGATGCTCATTGCCGCGGCGATGGGCGCCGTGTCGTTCCAGAAGGATCTGGGGGCGGCCCACTCGCTGGCGCATCCGCTTTCCACGGAGTTCGGCGTCCATCATGGTCTGGCGAACGCCTTGGTACTGCCCGCAGTGGTGCGCTTCAATGGCGAGACGAATCGCCAGCAATACGAGCGCGTCGCGGCAGCGCTCGGTCTCGTGCCGGGCAACAATCCGGCCGAGCAGGTCGCCAAGTTTCTGGAAGACTTCAACCGTTCGCTCGGACTGGGGCTGCGCTTGCGCGATTTGCAGGTGTCCGAGGAGAGCCTGCCGCTGCTGGCGTCGAAGGCGATCCAGGATGGCTGCCACCTGACGAATCCGCGTCCCTGCACCGAAGCCGATTTGCTCCGACTTTATCGCGAGGCCTGGTAATGATGTTCGAGCCCCCCTTCAGCCTGTTGATCGATGGCAAGCTGCGTGCATCCGCGTCGGGCGGGACGATCAAGCTGGTCAGGCCCGACACCGAGCAGCCGGGCTGGGAAGTCCCCGCGGCAGGTCCCGCCGAGGTCGACCAGGCGGCCGAGGCCGCGGCGCGAGCGTTTGCCGAACAACCGTGGGCGCTCCTTCCCGCCCGCGCTCGCAGCGACGCGCTGTTCCGGCTGGCCGCTCTCATCCGCCAGCAAGCCGAGCGGCTGGCGCAGCTCGAGTCGCAGAATGTCGGCAAGCCGCTGGGGGACGCCCGCTGGGAGATCAACGCCGGGGCCCGGGCATTCGAGTATTACGCCGGAGCACTGCCGCGCTTCACGGGCGAGACGATTCCCACCAGCGGCGAGGGCTTGGACTACACGTTGCGCGTCCCGATTGGCGTGGTGGCGGCGATCGTCCCTTGGAATTTCCCGTTCCTGATGGCCTGCTGGAAGGTGGCCCCGGCCCTGGCGACCGGCAACGCCGTGATCCTCAAGCCGGCGAGCCTGACGCCGATCACGGCACTGTTGCTAGGTCAACTCGCGGCCGAGGCGGGCGTGCCGCCGGGAATCCTGCAAGTCCTCGCCGGGCCAGGTGGAAAGATCGGGGATCACCTCGTCCAGCACCCGCGCGTGCGTAAGATCGCCTTCACCGGCGAGACGACGACCGGCGCGCGGATTCTCAAGCTGGCCGCCGACGGCATCAAGCGCGTCTCGCTCGAACTCGGGGGGAAGAGCCCCAACATCGTCTTTGCCGATGCGGATATCGAGGCCGCGGCCGCGGCGGCGCCCGGCGCGGTCTTTGGCAACGCTGGACAGGACTGCTGCGCTCGCAGTCGCGTGCTCGTCGAAGAGAGCGTCTATGGGCGCTTCGTCGAGGCCTTCGTGGCGGCGACCAAGAAGCAGGTCGTCGGCGATCCGGCCAACGAAGCGACGCAGATCGGCCCGATGGTCTCCGCGGCGCAGCGGGCGCGGGTCGAAGAATACATTGAACTGGCCCGAAGCGAGGGAGGACGCGTTCTGTGTGGCGGCACACGTCCGCACTCCCCCGGCTGGTATCTGGCCCCCACGATCATCGATGGCCTGCCTTCGGAGTCTCGGGTCTGCCAGGAGGAGATTTTTGGTCCGGTCGCGTGCGTGCTACCCTTTCGAGGAGAGAGCGAGGCGATTCGGCTGGCCAACGACACTCAGTTCGGGCTCTCCGGATCGCTCTGGACGCGCGACGTGGAGCGTGCGCTCCGCGTCGCCCGGATGGTCGAAACGGGCGTGCTGAGCGTCAACACCAATAGCAGCGTGTACCAGGAGGCGCCTTTCGGCGGCTTCAAGCAGAGCGGTTTCGGCCGCGATCTGGGCGCCGAGGCGATGCACCTCTACACCGAGATCAAGAACGTTTTCATTCGCGTCCCCGCAAAGGAGCCGGCATGACCGAGAGCGCGACCCCCCCCTGGCTGCCGGCCTGGTTCAGCGCCGAAGAGATCGATACCGTCCTGGTCGTCTTTCCCGACG
>JAEUIK010000449.1 GCA_016793185.1 Planctomycetaceae bacterium
AATGGCGTCGGCCACGTCGTCGATCATCCGGCTGGCGTCGGGCAGGAGCCGCGCGCTCCCTTGCACGAAGAGTCGATTGCCGGGAAGCTCGACGCGGACCACGTCGCCATCCTGCCGAGCTTCGACTCCGGCGATATTCAGCGACGGGAGGGCGTTGCTGAGGCTATTGTTCGCCCGAATCTGGGCGCCGCCGCGCTTCTTGAGCGAGGCTTCCCAGGTCTTGCTCTTGGTTTCCGTCTCTTTGACGAGATTGCGGGCGTCGGCCAGCTGCGCGTTGGTGCTGCTGAGCTGCTCGCGGAGAACGCGCGACTGGTCCTCGTAGATCCGCGCCTGTTGCTGGCTTTGCGCCAGGAGAGTTTCCAGCTCTTGATTGTCCTGATCCAGCGTCGCCGCGCGGCTTTGCAAATCGCGGGTTTGCTGCGCCAGCGCCTCTTGTTGTTGCTTGAGGCTGGCGATCTGTTGCTGCTGCACGACGGGGTTGTTCGCGCAGCCCGCCAGCGCCACTGCTAAGCAGAGCCCTAGCCAACCGGAAATGGCCCGACGAGCGAATGTCATGCGAGGCGCCTGTCGCCGGCAACCTGCGCTACGAGGCTGACCGGCATCGACTGCAAGCGAGAACCGCACCAGAAAGGACTCCGGCGAGCTCCGCGGCGGCAGCCAGCGTACCGCTGGCCGCTCAGTCTGGAACCCGACCGGGGCGGGATACTAGCGAGCGTCCGGGAGGCAAGCAAGGTCAGAATCGACCACCCCCCGATCGAACCGCGGGCGGCGCTGGGCGCTGATCGGGCGACGCTCCGCCGGTTAGCGTCAAGCTAGCTGCAAGTCCGCCAGCAGTGCGGCGTCGTACTTCGGCCGGGGCCAGGAAAATCGCTTGATGAAGTTTCGGCGGCGACTGTTGGGGCAGTGGGCCTCCCATCCCAGGCGGTGGAGCAACCGCGTGGAGATCCGGTGATTGCTCGCTTCGCAGAGGAGCGCGTCGGATCGTTTGATGGCGGCAATGCGATCGAGCGTGCGCAGCGCCTGGGAGAACGTCTCCCAGGTTGTGTCGGCGGCGGTCAGCGTGTACTTCAACACCAGAAAATTCGGAAACGCGCGGGGTTGGTTGAAGTAGAGCCAGCACCGGTCGCCCGGCCAGATGCGGTGGAACAGCTCGCCGCCGATACGTGCTTCCGCCAGCGAGACGAACTTGGGCCAAGGGCGCAACGTGACCGACACCAATCGTCCGGCCGCGACATCAATCACCCCATGCCCACGCCGACGCAGCGCTGCGGATTCGCGGTCGAGATCCAGAATGCGGGTGACAAGAGCCATCGCGTCGCAACATCCGTCGTGCGGACAGGGACCGTGCCAACCGGGACTCGATCACGGCGGACTGGGCAGCGTGCTCAGTCCCCCTGTTCCGGCTGCTCAAGCCTAGCTCACGCTTCCGCCGAGCCACCGCCGTTTGACGCCGGCCCAGGTGGCCAGCAGCACGGCCATCAGGACGAGCATCAGGGCCAGCGTGGTGGGCAACAGCCAGCCCACGGCAAAGATATCGCGCGTGCCTTCCCACAGGACCGGCCAGCGCACGATCACCGCCAGAGCTCCGAGGCAGAGGAACGGGCCATAGGGAATCTCCCAGTCACGCGCACTGAGGGCCTGAAAGATTCCCAGTGCGAGGCCGAAGAAGGGGGCCACGAAAAAGACCATCAGCACCGCCTGCCAACCGAGGTACACGCCGATCATGGCCAGCAGGGTAACGTCGCCAAAGCCCATCGCTTCGCGTCCGAGTGCCACCTGCCCGATGATCCGCACGCACCAGACGATTCCCCCGCCGACGGCCAGACCGACCAGCGCCGAGAGGAGGCTCTGCCATCGCTCTCCCCCGGCCATCCAGGCAAAGCCGATCGCGCTCGCCCCGAGGACGAACATCGCGGCTACCGCGGCTGAAAAGCGCTCGCGGCGGATCGAGTTCCAGCACAAGGCCAAGGCAATGCGCCAGCCACGGCGCGCCCGCCAGTTGCGGGGGAGCAGGGCAAAACACCAGAGCCCGAAGCAGGAGACACCCAAGAGCAGCGACCCCAATTCAGGCCACCCTTCCCAGGCGGCGGGCCAGGCCCCGGGACTGGCAACGTGGACCGGTCCGACCACCGCGGCGCCGCTCCGCAGCCAGTCCACCGAGGGCAACGCGGCCGACGGCAGCAGATACATCAGCCCCAAACCGACCAGCGTGCCAGTCACGGTGATCTCGTCGGGAATGATTTTTTCATCCAGATCGATCAGCGAGGCCGCGAGCATGAAGGCCAAGAGCACCAGGTGCAGAATCAGCGGTGCCTGAAAGAGTGTCGGAGCGAGCGCTGCGGCGCCATGCTCGGTGAGCGGCGGAATCACCAGTCCGAACCGCAGCGTTTCCCAACCGTACAGCCCGGCGAACAGCCCGGCGGTCGTCAGTTCCACGACGAGCGGACGCCATGTGCGTGCGAGACGTCTGGTCCGCCGCCCCCCTTGAACCGCGCCGCGATTCGCCTCGCGCGGCGGGCGGCGCGGGTCGGCGGTCGCATTGCGCCAGGCCCCGAGCAGCGGGAGCCAGGCCAGCCAATCCACGGACGGCATACGACCGGGCGCTAAGCGCAGCGAGCTGCGCTGCGCCTGCTCCTCCTCCCTGAGCCGCGCCGACCAGCGCGAGGCCAGCGTTCCCACCCAGGCTCCGGCCAATGCGACCAGCGACAGGCGCACTGGCGAGGGCAAGGCCATCCAGGCATTCACGATGATTCTCCCGCATCGAGCGGATCGGGCCGGCGGGCGGACTTCAACCCAGCGAGGATCTCGGTCGCCACGGCCGAGGGCTCCAGGGCATCGGTGTCGACGACCTGGTTTGCCAGTTCCGCATACCACGGAGATCGGATCCGCAGCAACTCGACGATCTCCGTATCGCCTCCTTGCGATGTGAGCGCGGGTCGCGACTCGGCGGTGGCCGGATCGGTCCGGAGCCGGGCGGCCAGGGTGTCGGCGGTCGCGCGGAGCCAGACGACGTAACTGTCCGACGCCGCCAGCCGCCGCCGGTTCGACTCCCGCAGCACTACGCCGCCGCCGGCGGCGATCACGGCCGGGGGGCGGGCCAGCAACTCGGTCAGCACCTCTTCCTCCAGCTTGCGAAAGGCGGCTTCCCCCTCGGTGGCAAAGATCTCGCGAATGGACCGCCCCGCGCGCCGCGTGAGCTCCTGGTCGGCATCGAACCAGGGGCGTGCGAGCGCTTCGCCCAAGAGGCGCGCCACGGTCGTCTTACCGGTGCCTCGGTAACCGATGAGCACCAAATGCCGGCTCGGGAGTTCCCCAGTCATGGAGCGGCCCTCTCCTGGCCGTCAATACTTCACCGGTCCGATGGCCCGCTTGAGCACATCGCGCATCAGCGCGATCGGAGCCTCCTGCTCGGCGAAGAGCTGGAACTGCAGCGCTGCCTGGCGAATGAACATGTCGACGCCCGTGATCACCTTGCAGCTCCGCGCGCGGGCTTCCTTGATCAAGAGCGTCGTCTCGGGGTTGTAAACCGTGTCGAACACGACCATCGACGGACGGAGACGGTGCTTTTCGTAGGGCGCGTCGTCGACGTTGGGATGCATACCGACCGGGGTACAGTTGACCAATACGTCGGCATTCACGTTGTGGCGCGCGCCCCACTCGACCACCTTGCCTCCCACCTTCTGGGCCAATTGTTCGGCGCGAGCCGTGGTGCGGCTGGTGATGACCACGCCGGCATGGCGACGTTGCAGTCCGTAGGCGATGGCCCGGGCCACTCCGCCGGCGCCCAGAAGCAGGACGACCTTGCCTGCGAGTGGGCTCTTGTCGTCCTTTTCGCCCCCCAAGGCCTCCTCGAGGCTATCCATGGCGGCGCGGTAGTCAGTGTTGTATCCGACCAGTTCCTCCCCTTGAAAGACGATCGTGTTGGCCGCCCCCACCCCGCGGACGGCACCGTCGATGCGGGTGAGCTTTTTCACGACGGCTTCTTTGTGCGGGATGGTGACGCTCAGGCCCCGGACACCGCACTTCGGGGCATCGGCCAGAAAGTCGCGGAGATCGTCAGGGGGGACGCGAAACGGAACGTACACCTTATTCAGCTTGAGGTGATGGAAGGCCGCGTTATGGATCAAGGGGCTGAAGCTGTGCCCCACGGGATCGGCGATCACACCGTAGATCTCGGTATCGGCATTGATCTCGTCGTAGTGATACACCTCGGTCATCTGCTGATAGCTCAGCTGACCAGGCGCCAGGGCGCGCTCGTGGTGGAAGGTGGCATAGGTGAACGCCGCGCCGAACTTGCCCGCGAGAATCCGCGAGGGAGTGCCGATGTCGCCCATGCACAGCCCGACCATCGGGACTTTCGAGCTCTTCATCAGCCGCAGCATGCGCCAATTGTCGCGGGGGTGCTGCGCGGCCGTTGCCAGCTTGACGATATCCGGGTCGAGCGACGAGAGCCGCTCGTGGATCTCGGTGAGATCCTCCGGGGTCTTGCGAAAATCGTGCAGGCTGATCACGCGCTTGGTCTTGCCAAAGCGCGGGACGCTGGCCGCGATGTCCTCCTCCAGATCGACGTACTCGACTCCCTCGGCGATGGCCGTGCGCAAGAGCAGCAACCGTTCCTCTTCGCTGCCGGTGTATTTCCCGCCGTCGCGCTGCCGGCGGCACGTCACGATGACCGGGCCAGGGCGATCGGTGAGCAGTCGTTTGACGTTCACGGCCCCGTTGATGTAGTCGAGACGGAGCTCGACCAACGGCGCTCCCTGTTCGACCAGGTGCTTATGCTCGGCGATCATGTGGCGGTGGCGGCCACGGCCAATGGCGACACAAATCATTGCGGGGCGTCTTCTCGTCTCGATAGGGCGACAGCCTCCCGGCGGAGGTCTGCTCCATCATATCTTGCCCAGCCCGACAGACGAATGGGGGGGGCGCCACGCCTCCGAAACACGCGGCCGGTTGTAGCAGTCGACAGGCTCCTGCGGCCCTAAGTTCGCAGGAATTGCTTGTCGAGTTGCTCGCGCGTGAACACCAGCTCGGTGGGACGCCCGTGCGGGCAGTGGTGGGTATCGCGGTACCGGTGCCGTTGGGCCAGCAACACCGCGATCTCGTCGGGCGTCAGCGGGTCGCCCGCCTTGATCGCGGCCTTGCAGGCGCACATGTGCAGGAGCTCGTCGAGCATGGCGGGGCGGTCGAGGGATTTTGCCCCGGCGGCGAGCTGCTCGATCAGCTCGCGCAGGATCTCGCTGGGCGAAACGTTCGCGAGCATGGCCGGATAGCTGGAAATCAGGATCGTCCCGCCGCCGAAGGCCTCGACGCGCATGCCCAGCCGGGCCAGCAACTCGCGGTGCTCCAGGACTAACGCGGAGTCGGGACCGCTCAGATCGACCGGCTCGGGCACCAGCAACTGCTGGGCTTCGAGATCGCCGCGCGCCAATTGAGCGCTCAATTGCTCGTAGAGAATCCGCTCGTGCAGCGCATGCTGGTCGATAACCACCACCCCTTCGCTGCTTTCGGCCACGAGATACCGGTTATGGATCTGCATCGCCGCCAGGGGACGCCCGCCGGACGCGATGTCCTCCGGCGATTCATCGGAGTTCAGAGCCGCGGGAGCCAGGAGCGGTGCAGGGGCCGGCCACGCTGCGGCGGAAGTCGCGCCGGCGCCGAGGCCGACCGGCTCGCGGTCGTCGTCGCGGGCCCCGGCCGGGGGGGCATAGGATCGTTCCAAGCGATGCAAGCCCAGGGGCGCCCGCGGGGCAGGGGAGTACTCGGCGTCGCGGCGGAAGGTATCTGCGCGGCGCGGTTCATGCTCCTGAGTCGTCGACCCGCGGCCGGTACTTGCCGGGGTGTCGTCCCAGGCCGACATTTGGCTCTTGGCCCAATCGACGAGTTCGCGCCGCGCTCCGAGCTCGGCCGCGCGTTGGGCCAGCACGTCGGCGCTCGCGCTGGCGGTCGTCGGCGCCCCGGCGGCCGGTACGGTCAGCGGCGTCGTCAAATCGGTCGTGAGAAACTTCGTCCGCAACGTGGCCAACAATTGACTGTACAGCCGCCCGCCGTCCTGAAAACGCACTTCGAGTTTCGTGGGATGGACGTTCACGTCGACGAGGTCGGCGGGCATTTCAAACGAGAGAAACGAAATCGGATAGCGCCCCGTCAGCAACAGCCCGCGATAAGCCTCGGTCAGCGCGTGCTGCAGCGAGCGGTCGCGGATCGGGCGGCCATTGAGAAACAGATATTGCATCCGCTGATTGCCCCGGCTCTCGCTCGGATGCGCCACCTGCCCCCAAAGTCGCACGTCGCCGTCGACGCTTTCGACCTCAATCAACCGCCGGGCAAGCTCGTCGCCGAAGAGCCGGGCGACTCGATCGCTTCCCGGCGGGCTGGGCGGCAAATCGTGCACCACGCGACCATTGTGGCGGAGCGTGAGGTGGACGCCCGGATTGGCCAGCGCCACGCGCGTGAAGGCCTCGGTGATGTGCCCCAGCTCGGTCTGAGTCGTGCGGAGGAACTTGCGCCGCACGGGCGTATTGAAGAAGAGATTCCGCACCTCGATGGTCGTGCCGACGGGGCAGCCGCGGGGGACGATGGGGCTGGCCTCGCCCGCCACGACTTCGAGCTCGGCTCCCTCCGGCCGGTCCGCAGCTCGGCTGACGATGACCATCCGGCTGATCTCGGCGATCGAGGCAAGTGCCTCGCCGCGAAAACCGAGCGTCCGCACGCGAAACAGGTCATCCGCCTCGACCAGTTTGCTGGTGGCGTGGCTGGCGATCGCCAGCGGTAGATCGTCGGGATCGATCCCGCAGCCGTTGTCGGCGATGCGGATCAGGTCGGTCCCCCCTTTGTCGATGGCGACGTCGATCCGCGTCGCCCCGGCGTCGAGTGAGTTCTCGAGCAACTCCTTCACCACGCTGGCCGGGCGCTCGATCACCTCGCCGGCGGCAATCTTGTTGATCAGGCTCGTCGATAGTCGCCGAATCTTGGGCATCAGCTTCGAATCCGTTCGCGGGACGCGGGCCGACGTCGACCGACCGCGGCCCACGGTGAGGCGGCGCCAATTCCCGCGGCGACTTGCCTATCGCTTCTCGGTCACCAGTTCGACGATTTCCGGCGTGCCCGACTCGGCCGCCATGGCGCGAATATCTTCGGTGACCTTCATCGAGCAGAATTTCGGGCCGCACATGCTGCAAAAGTGCGCGCTCTTGAAGGTCTCCTGCGGCAGGGTCTCGTCGTGCATTCGCCGCGCCGTTTCGGGATCGAGCGCCAACCGAAACTGCTCGTTCCAGTCGAACTTGAAGCGCGCCCGGCTGAGCGCATCGTCGCGATCGCGGGCCCCGGGCCGATGCCGGGCGAGATCCGCAGCGTGGGCCGCGATTTTGTACGCGATCACTCCCTGCTTGACGTCCTCGGTTTCCGGCAGGCCGAGGTGCTCTTTGGGCGTCACATAGCAGAGCATCGCGGCGCCGCTCCAACCCGCCAGCGCGGCGCCAATCGCGCTCGTGATATGGTCGTATCCCGGCGCGATGTCGGTGACCAGCGGCCCGAGCACGTAAAAGGGCGCCTCGTGGCACCATTCCATTTGCTTCTTGATGTTCATGTCGATCTGGTCCATCGGCACATGCCCGGGACCTTCGACCATCACCTGGCAGCCGCGGGCCCAGGCGCGCTGGGTCAGCTCGCCCAGGACCTTCAACTCGGCGAATTGAGCGGCGTCGCTGGCGTCGGCGATCGAGCCGGGGCGCAGCCCGTCACCGAGGCTCCAGGTAACGTCGTACTCGCGCATGATGTCGCAGAGGTCTTCGAAGTGCGTGTAGAGCGGGTTCTGTTGGCGATGGGCCATCATCCACTTGGCGATCAGCGAGCCGCCGCGGCTGACGATGCCCGTGACGCGGTTCATGGTCAGCGTCAGGTGCTCGATCAGCACGCCGGCGTGGATCGTCATGTAGTCGACCCCTTGCTTGGCCTGGTGCTCGACCATGTCGAGAAAGGCCTGCGGGGTGAGGTCGACGATGTCATCCAGCTGCTGCAGCGCCTGGTAGATGGGCACTGTGCCGATCGGGACCGGAGAGGCGTCGATGATCGCCTGGCGGATCGAGTCGATATCGCGCCCCGTCGAGAGATCCATCACCGTGTCGGCGCCGAAGTGCACGGCCATGTGCAGCTTTTCGAGTTCTCCCTCGATATTGCTGGTGACCGCCGAATTGCCGATGTTGGCGTTGATTTTGGTCAGCGAGGCCACCCCGATGCACATCGGCTCGAGGCGTTTGGTGAGATGGACCTTATTGGCCGGAATCACCATCCGGCCCCGCGCCACCTCGCTGCGGATCAACTCGGGCGCGAGCCGCTCGCGCTGGGCGACATATTCCATCTCAGGGGTAATCACCCCCTCGCGGGCTTGCAAGTATTGAGTCATCGCTAGAAAACGCCTCCGTGATCGGCGAAAACACCCTCCCCGATCCTATCGCTCGGGGACGCGAAGTCAATTCAAACGGCGCCTGCGGGAATGGCAGCGGAGCTACCACGGCGGCGCGGCAAACGCGGGCCAAACGTCGCGGACA
>JAEUIK010000459.1 GCA_016793185.1 Planctomycetaceae bacterium
GCTCCCGCGCTGCGGGTGGCCGTAGGGCCCCGGGAGCTTTCACTCCCCGGGGGTGCTGCCCCGAAACTGCCTCGCCGTGAGCGGTTGCTGTTCCCGTGCTGCCCGCGCGTTGCAAATCGCAACGCGAGCGCTACCAGGAACCCACCCGCCCCTCGACGGAACAGGTCAACAACAACAGTCAGCGCGGAAGGCTCGGACGCGGGCGCTCGTCATCACGCCAAGCCGAGAGGCTGGAGACATTCGCGAATGAGGCATGTTCGACTCCGTGTCGGACAAGGGTGCGCATCGACAGCGCACTTCCCATCACGTGCCTCTGGGGTCTCCAGTCAGCAACGCAGATCTTTGAAACCCAATCCCGCGGTGTTCCGCGGGAGTACGGGGCTTCGGGTGGTTGCGAACCCGATTCGGCTCGATGTCGCAATCAATTGATTATAACACCGATCATCAATGTCGTGATTATTTCGAAATCGACTGGAAAGTCAAGGGACGATCAGGAAATTTTTCGGCCCGTTTGCGAATTCCTCGGTCAAGTTCGCCCGATCCGGTATAGCACGTGACGCCGCAGGGGGTGTCCCTCAGGTAGGACGGGATGGTCGAAGTCCTCCGCCGGATTGCACGTCATGCCGAGGCGTTCCATCACGGCCCGCGAGCGCGCGTTGGCGGGAACGGTGAACGAGACGATCTCGTCGAGTCCCAGTTCTTGGAATCCGAAATCGAGGGCGCGCTGCGCGGCCTCGGTGGCATAACCCTGGCCCCAGGCGGCGTGGGCCAGACGCCAGCCGATCTCGACGCAAGGTGTGAAGGTGGCCGTGAACGACGGTATGTTGAGCCCTACGAATCCGGCGAAATCGGTCCAGCCGGGGACTTCCACCCCCCACAGCCCCCAGCCGCGGTCGGAAAACTCGCGGCGCACGCGCTCGGCCACCGCATCGCTTTCGGCGCGAGTCAGTGCTTTAGGAAAGAACTCCATCACGCGCGGGTCGGCGCACAACTCGGCGAAGGCGGGCAAGTCCGAGTCGCGCCAGGGGCGCAGAATGAGGCGGTCGGTGGTTAGTGTGGTGGGGAGCACGGCTGGTCGCGGGGTTTTGGGTGCTACGGATCTGTTCCGGGAATTTGCCCACCTGGCGAGCGATCCGTCAATGGCGAGCGAAGATTCTGCCAGCCGCGGTTGAACCTCACCGCGGCGCGTTCTCCGGAGACCCGGACGGCAGCCACCCAGGGGGCCGTGGGAAACGTGGAAGTTGCGGGGAAGGCGGAGTCGTGACGGATTTAGCGGAGGGTCGGAATCGGTAATCCGTAGCGTTGGCGAAAACCTGGACGGCCCGGCGCGCTTGCCCAATCGTTACAAAATCGTGCTTTTGGTCGGGCGAGGCGGGCGCGGGCAACTCGGCTGATGCCGTCGCCGACCTTCGGCCGATGCGGTTAGGGGAACTGGCTCCAACGTTGCGACACCCGTGAGGATCCCACCCGATGGCGGACGCCCTGACCGCAGGCGAGCACCTGGACATCGAGGCCCGGCAGGACGAACTGCTCCGGCAGCTCGACGAGCTGAATACCCGGGTCGAGCTGGCGCTCGTGGAACTGACCGGGGACCGCTCGATTTCCGAGGGAATTTCTCGCTTGATTCCGCGGGGGGGCTTGTCGAAAGCGGCCCGGGCGGCCTGATGCCCTCGCGGCGCCGCGAGCGCCCTGGGCGGCGCGAGGATTTCTTCGCGAGAAACTCAATTTTCGAGCGGAGTCGGCCGATGAAACCGAACTCGCGGCTCGTTTCTGACGTAGGCTTGCGAGAGCGATTCTGCTATTAGCGATGACGATCCAAGTGGCCTGACTTGTTGATCGCTCGCAAGAGTCGCAAGCCGAGGCCCAGGCTGACCACACAGCCGGCGGCCCCGAGGACCGAAACACCCTGGATCACGGGAGGAACGTGGTGGCTCAGCAGCAGCGACGAACCGAGGAACAGGGCGCTGGCGAGCATGCCCAGGACCAGGCGATTCACCGACGGTTCGAGCCCGCGATGGTCCAGGTGAACGTCGAATTTGCCGCTTTGGACCTGTTCGATGATCTCGATCAGGCCCCGCGGGAGCACGTCGGCCAGAAGCTCCAGCTCGCGGTACAACCGGCGGAACTTCCGCAGCTGGCGCGCCGGCGACAGGCGGCGCCAGATCATTTGCTTCTGGTATGGCTCGATGACCTCGATCAGGTTGAACTTCGGGCTTAATTGCCGCGAGGTCCCTTCGAGCATCACCAGCACCTTCAAGAGCAGCGCGATCTGCGCCGGCAGCATAATCTGAAAGCGGCGGATAATCTCCGTCATCTCGTTGAGAGCCGCGCTGAGATTGAATTCGTCGAGCCGCTGCGTGGCGTAATGCGAGACGAAGTCGGTGATCTCGACGCCAAGCGCGCCGTGACCCATGTCGGCTGGCACCTGCCCGATGCGCGTGATCACCGACGTCAACAGCCGGGAATCGCGCTGCACGATCGCCAGCAGCATCTCTTCGATATCTTCGCGTAATTGATCGTCGATCCGGCCCACCATGCCGTAATCGAGCAAGCCGATCACATTGCCGTGGAGCACGACCAGATTGCCGGGATGCGGATCGGCATGGTAGAAGCCGTGCGTGAAGATCATCTCGATGTACAACTCGGCGCCGCGGCGGGCCGTTTCGACGAGATCGCAATCCGAGGCCGCCAGCCGGCCGCGCTCCGACAGCTTGATCCCCTCCAGGCATTCCATGGTCAGCACGCGCCCGGTCGTCAGCTCGGGATAGGTGCGCGGAATGCGGACGCGGGGATCGTCGGCGAAGTTGTGAGCGAACTCCTGCATGTGCCGCTCTTCACGGCCGAAATCGAGCTCGCGCAGCAGCGTGCGCTGGAATTCGGCGACCGTCGCCCGCGGACGATAGTTCTTGAACTCGGGAATATTCTCGGCCAGGTCGGCCAGTCCCGCGAGGATATCAAGATCGACGCGGATCTTCTGTTCGATGCCGGTATGTTGAACTTTGACGACGACGGAATCACCGTCGGCCAGCCGTGCTCGATGCACCTGGCCGATCGAAGCGCTGGCGAGCGGTTGGTCGTCGAACTCGGCAAATAACTCGGCCAGGGGTTGGCCCAATTCGCTTTCGATGGTGGCCCGCACGGCCTGCGGCGCGTCGGCCGGCGCTTCCTCCTGCAGGTGCTGCAACTCGTCGGCCAGCTCGAGTCCGACGAGATCAGGCCGCGTGCTCAGAACTTGCCCCAACTTGATGAACGTGGGTCCAAGCTCGGTGAGCGCGAGGCGAATTCGGGTGGCGGGACTATAGCGCGTCAGTATCTCGCCGTCGGACGACTTGAAGAAGTCCTGCCCAAAGCGGATGTCGAGCCGACTCAGCCAGCTTGCCAGCCCATACTTGCCCAGCACGGCTCCCACGTCGAGCATCCGCGTCGAATTGCGGTAGATCTGCGGTAGCGAGCTGATTTTCATGGGCACGGAACGAATCTCGCGGGCGGCGGGAAAGCCGGTCTCTCCAATTGTAGGTCCTGGAACGAGGCGCCGC
>JAEUIK010000462.1 GCA_016793185.1 Planctomycetaceae bacterium
TGTCCAAGTCGTGTTCATGCTGCACCGCCGTTCTCAGTTGCGTGAATCTTGGGTCGAGACGTTTATCCTACCGACGTTGAATTAGTTATCACTCGCGCACTTGGTCAAAGCAAGAGCGTGGATCGTAAAACCCAATCCCGCGGCACGGGTCGGTCGAGGCGGAACGCCGGCCCGGAACCGGGCTATTGGGAATCTAGGTTACTTTCTGGTTGCGGGGGGCGAGCCAGGCGCGAATAATCGCCGCTGTGTCGCGTCGCAGGACCGGGCTCCCTGCTGGCGACCTTCGCGCGTCCCCGATTCGACGCGTTGTGCTGTCAGCTGGCAGGGGGCGAGCGGGCAGGCAGCGCGACCTGCGACCGAGGCCGGCGGTATGGGACGCAAGTGGAAGCGGCGCGAGCTGTAACTCTCGCGCGTCACCGAGGCGGCGCATTCGATACAATCGAAACAGTTTCACGAAACCGCCCAGTTTACACGCACCTGAAGACTCACGCGGGGTGTGAAATGCGGTTGCTAACTGGTCTTCGTTTTCGCCGGCGGACCTGCTGCTCCGCAGCGCGGGTTGCGAAAGGCATGGCACTTTTGGGAGCGGTGGCGCTTTCGGCCGGCCCGGTCTGGGCGCAGCTGCACCCCACCCGCTTCGATCCCAAAGTGGCGCGGGTGGTCGCGTCGCTGGCCGCCGAGCGGGCTCAGGCTGTCGCCTTCTCGCCCGACGAATCGCTCCTGGTCGTCGCCAGTCACGACGATGAGATCCGCTCGTTCGACACCAAGACCTGGGAGCTGCGGCGCAAGCTGCACGCGGGGCACGGCATGCCCGATTGCCTGGCCTTCTCGCCCGAGCGCAATCGCGTGCTCGCGGCCTCGGCGGGCAACGATTCGGTCAAGCTCTGGAACTTCACGCCCGGCCAGGTGCTATTCGATCTCAAGGGGCATAATTCACTGGTCTTTGCGATCGCCTTCTCGCCCGACGGCAAGACCCTCGCCTCGGCCGGACAGCGCATCGAGGCAGAGAGCGCGACGTGCGAGGTCATCTTCTGGAGCGTCGCCACGGGCGAGCGCGTGCGCAGTATTCGCCAGCCGACCAGCGGCATGGTCAAGTCGATCGCCTTCTCGCCGGACGGACGGTTGCTGGCCTGCAGCGGCAGCCGCGCCCCGCGCGACGAGCTCCCCCTGGGCGAAGTCCTCATCTGGGAAGTCGCGACCGGCAAAGAGTTCGCCACGCTCGAAGCTCCGCCGGGCGAAGTGCAGCGCGTGGCCTTCTCGCCCGACGGCCGATCGGTCGCCGCGGCCACCGACCAGATGGTCCGCGGCGCGGTGACGGTGTGGGACGTCGCCTCGGGACGCCAAAAGTTCCTCGCCGACCAGCTTCCCTGCGCTGCGCTCGACCTCGCCTTTTCGCCCGACGGCCGCTTGTTGGCCGTGGCCGTCGGCGATATGCGCTGGCGGTCGCTCATCGCGATCATCCGCGGCCGCGACCCAGAACAGGCCAAGGGAGCCGAAGAAAGTTTTCGGCCGGGGGACGTGAATTTTTACGACGCCCAGACGGGCGAGTCGCTGGGGATCGTGCCGCACAACGTGCCGATTCATCGCGTGACCTTCTCGCCGCGCGGCAAGTACCTGGCGACGGCCGGGTACGACATCAACGCTGACTTCAGCCGCAACAAGACGGTGGCCGTCTGGGATCTGTTTCCGCTCAACGAAGCACAGTGAACAACGCGGGGTCACCGGGACGCCGGCCGCTCGCCAGAGGGTTCGCCTGCTCCAGGTGCGATCTCACGCCGTCTCCGCTTCGACCTTGGGAAGCACGGCCAGCCGAGGCTTCGCGGCTTCGCCGACGTCTTCCCACATCCGCAAACCGCCGAAGTAAGCATTGTGGTTGCCGCCAAGCCGGCAACCGTCGGGCAGTTCCTTGATCTCGTTGGCGTTCCCGCCGCCAAGCACGACGTAGTCGGCGAACAGCAGCGACTTGAGCATGGCGGACGCTTCAGCGACGGCTTGCCGCCAGCGCTTCTTGCCGTGACGGGTGAGGCCCGCGCGACTCAGATAATGATCGATCGTTTCCCCTTCCCAGAGCTTGATGTGCCCCACGGCCAGCGGAACGATCACCCCATCGGCGATGAACGTGGCGCCCACTCCGGTGCCGAAGCCGAGGTAGAGCATTTTGCCCCCCTCGTAGCTTCCCAAGGCCTGCATCGCAGCGTCGTTCATCACGCGCACCGGGCAGTTGAATTCATGCCCGAAGTCGATGTCCACCCACCCCGGCCCCAGATTGAAGGGCTCGGCGACGGGTCGGCCATTGCGAATGTCGCCGGGAAAGCCGATCGAGATCCGCTCAACCGGCCAGTCGGCGATCACTTGCTTGACGCCGGTGATCAGCGCGTCGGGCGTGAGATCCTTGCCCGACGGGAACTTCGTCTTCTCAGCCTCTTCAGTCTTCCAAACCTTGACGTGGGTGCCGCCGATGTCGAGCACAAGGATGTTCATACACGCCTGCTGCGAAAACCAGAGGATCGTAATCCATGGAGACGCCTCACATGGGCGTCCTCTGGTCAAGCAAATGGCATGCCAGGATTAGCGGCGGTGCATGCTCCTGGCTTACTGCCGCGCACGCGGAGTCGTCTTGCCCGCCGATTGGGGCGCGCGATGGGAATGTCCCGAGCGACGCGCGGCCGAACACGGCACGGTCGACGCGCAACCGTGCTGGCTGCGGCTCGTGCGACGCTGAGCCGGGCTAGTTGCCGGCAGCGGCGGGCTGCGGCGTCTTGGCATCGGGCGTGGCCGGGGGCTTGGCCTTCAAGGCCGGTTCGACTGCCAGGCGTCCCTGCATGCTGTAGAGGTTCTTGAGCGCGAGGTTCATCAGCTCTTCGCCCGCCCCCAGCGCGACCGGCGACATCTGTGGGTCGGCTCCATAGCCCCCTTCCGACGCCGCTTCGATCGTCGGGAAGTAGAGGTTGTGGCCGTTGCAGTAGCCGAAGAAGAGCGTGTGCGGCAGGTAAGAGCGCTCCTTGAGCCGATTCGAGTGGTTCGAGAAGAACTCGCCCGAGCCGCCGACCAGGCCGATCTCGCCGTTGAGCAGCACGGTGTTCAGTTCGGTCGGGATGCCGTTCTTGAGCTCGTCGAGGAAGTTGGGCACCAGCTCGGGGAAGAAGGCCTTGCTGAATGCCGCACCGACGAACGGGTTGGTAAAGTCGACGCGCGAATCGAACAGCACGCGATCAACCTTGCCGCGGACGCCCGGCTTGGCGGGCGTCTTGGTCTCGATGCCGCTGATGATCGACAGGACCTCGTCGGCCAGCGCTTCGCCGAACTCCTGCGGCCCGGAGACGCCGGCCGGCGGATTGGCGCTCATATCGCCCGCCGCCCCCTGCATGAAGACGCAATGGGCGCCGAGCTTCTCTTCGACCTTGCGCTGCATGTGGCCCGGATACTCGGCCGAGTACTTGAGGATCATGGCGTCGATCATCGTCGGGTGGGCGGCGAAGTTGACGATCACCGCGATCGGCTTGCCCGCCTCGTCGTCGAAGCGCAGCACAGCCAGCATCGGCTCGGTGGCTGGCGGCTGGCGCTTGGTGTGACGATTGCGATTGAGGCCGACGTTCTTCTTGCCGATTCCCATTTTGGCCGGCTTGGCGTTATTGGCCGCTTCGACGATCATCTCGATCAGCGTGTTCGGGTACTGCAATGAGTAGGCCACGGCGTCGTCGAACTTTCCTTTGCCTTTGCCGGGCTGATCGGTGAGCTCGAGCACCGGTCCATGATGCGAATGGCTGCCGGTGATCAGGACGTGATCGACGCCCGCCTTCTCCTTAATCTCTTTACGGATCTTTTCCATCATGGCGATGGTCGGTCCGCGCCCCAGGTCGGTGCCGACCAGGGCGAGCTTCTGGTCGCCCGCCACGATCACGACCGCTTTGGCCATGAGGGGATCGAGGATGCCGTTGCTGAGGGCCGCATGCCGGGCAGCGTAGCCCCACATCGGCATCGGCTTTTGCGGCGTGACATCGCGCTCGGCATAGCCGACCTGGAACTTGGCCTCGTCGGCGGCAGCGTCGGCGGCCAGGCAGATGCAGCCCAGCGCCAGGCCCAGAGTCAGGTGGATCGCCCAGCGGTAACGAACGGTCGTCATCGGTTCCCCCGTCGAGATCGGTGCGTGCCAGAAGGCAGGTTTGGCGTGTTTCGAGGCCCCGGAGCCCGGGGCGGTCCGTCCAGTAGAATCCGCGACCCCAAGGGATGCAAATGGGGCGCGAAAAAAGCGGCAGAGCGGCCGAAAAGCAGTGCGCGACGCCGGTTGGGTTCGCTGGTTGATCGCAACACGGCGCAGCAAAGCCCTTCTCCCCGCACCGCGGGGAGAAGGTGGCCGAAGG
>JAEUIK010000473.1 GCA_016793185.1 Planctomycetaceae bacterium
TGACGACGCGGCGCGGAGCGTGCGGATTGAGCGGACGTACGAGCCGCAGCCGGAGAATCGCGCCCGGTACGACCAGCTATTCAACGCGTTTGTGAGCAGTTATAAGTCAAATCAACGCATGTTCGCGCGGCTCAACGCCCAGTGAAAGGATCCCGACCGTGGCACAAGATCAGGCTCAGGCCGATTCGGAGTTTCTGGCCCCGATTGATCAAATGATGCACCCCTATCGCCAGCAGTTTCCGGCCAATAGCCGGATCCCGCGGCAGGGGCGCTCGCGCGACGAGATCCTGGCCGAGCTCACCGAGTTACGCGCGCTCGAAGAATCTCGCTGGAAGCAAGGCTACGCCAGCGGGTCGGTCTACCATGGCGACTCGAGCCATATCGAGTACATGAACCAGGCCTACGCGCTGCACTCGCAAACCAACCAGTTGCACTCCGATCTTTGGCCGAGCGCCGCCAAGTTCGAGGCCGAGATCATCGCGATGACGGCCACCATGCTGGGCGCCGATCGCACGACGGCCCCCTTCGGCAGCGAAGAAGGCGTGTGCGGCTCGGTGTCGTCGGGCGGATCGGAGAGTATCCTCCTGGCGATGAAGGCCTACCGCGATTGGGCCCGCGATAAGCGCGGGATTACCGAGCCCGAGCTGGTCATGCCGGTCTCGGCCCACGCCGCGTTCCACAAGGCCGGGCAGTATTTCCAGATCAAGATCCGGACGACCCCGCTCGACGACGGTTTCCGCGCCGATCTGAACGCCCTAGAGGACGCGATCAACGAGAACACGATCGGGATCATCGGCTCGGCGGTGAACTTTCCGTACGGCACGATCGACCCGCTCGAGGAAATGAGCGAGATCGCGCTCCGCCGCGGCGTGTTGATGCATGTCGACGGCTGCTTGGGGGGCTACTTTCTCCCTTGGGCCGAGAAGCTCGGCGCGCCGGTCCCCCAGTTCGATTTCCGCCTGCCGGGCGTCACCTCGATGTCGTGCGACACGCACAAGTACGGTTATGCCCCCAAGGGGACCTCGGTCGTGCTCTATCGCGGCATGGAGCTGCGGCGCTACCAGTTCTTCACTCTGGCCGACTGGCCGGGGGGGCTCTACTATTCGCCGACGTTTTCCGGCAGCCGCCCCGGTGGCTTGAGCGCCGCCTGCTGGGCCGCGTTGATGACGATCGGCGAGCAGGGTTACCTGGACGCGACGAAGAGGATTCTCGACGCCGTGGCGATCATGAAGCAGGGAGTCGAGTCGATCCCCGAACTCCGGCTCCTGGGCAAGACCGTTGGCGTCTTCGCCTTCACCGCGGACTCGCTCGACACCTACCAGGTGCTCGACCAGATGTCGTA
Source organism: Planctomycetaceae bacterium (assembly GCA_016793185.1). GTDB lineage: Bacteria > Planctomycetota > Planctomycetia > Pirellulales > JAEUIK01 > JAEUIK01. Next base: position 1,343 of record JAEUIK010000473.1, read on the forward strand.
TCGGCACTGGGCGTTGACCGGCTTGCAGCACCCGCCGGCCATTCACCTCAGCCCCACGCAACGCCATACGACCCCCGGCGTGGCCGAGCGCTTCGTCTCCGACCTGCGCGAGTCGGTGGCCTTCGTGCGCGAGACGCCGAATATCGAAGGAGGCATGGCGCCGATCTACGGATTGGCCGCCTCGATCCCCGACAAGTCGATCGTGCATGACCTACTGAAGCAGGTCATGGACGTTTACTATCGGCTGTAGGGTCCTCGGTAGTCGGTCTCTCTGAGGCCGATCCTGACTGTAGCCGACGGCAGTGACGTCGGCCGCCCCGCTGGTTGGTTCAAGTCAGCCAGCGATTCGCCGAGGCCGATGGCCTCGGCTACAGAAGACGGAGTGCAGCAATCGGGCGGATCCGGGTCGCAGACCCCGACTCCGGTGAACGCTACTTCGGCTTCGTCTCGGGCCGGCAATAGCTGAGCGACAGGAGCGCGTAGCCGGTCACCAGCTTCGGATCCCCTTCCAGCCAGCGGCTGTCGGTATTGATCCACGAGCCGTCGGGCTGTTGCCGGGCGACAAGCTCGGCGACCAACTCGGCGCGCCAATCGTGTGACTTCCCCTCCGCGTCGACCAGGGTCGGCTCCCCCCGGGCGTCGAGCGCCTTGGCAAACAGGTGGTAATAGTAGTAGAGGCCCGCCTCGCCGAGGCCGGGATTCTCTTTGAGAGTGTAGTTCTTCCGGGCCCAGTCGACGGCGGCCTGAACGCGGGGGTCGTCGGCCTTGAGGCCGGCAAAGATCATGCTCTTGAGCCCGGCGTACGACATCGAGCCGTAGCTCCGCAGGCCTCCCTCGGCGGTCTTGCCGGCGGGGCTGCTCCCTTCGCCGACGGGTGTGTAGTAGAACCCGCCATCGGGATTCTTGGCGGCAAAGGGGGTCGTGTTGTGCTCGGATTCGAGATTCTGGCAGCGGCTGACGAAGACCAGCGCGCGCTTCACGGCATCGTCGTCCGGGCCATCGCCCGCGGCTTCGAGTGCTTCCATCAGGAAGTGCGTGTTCGACAGGTCGGGGCGATCGGGCCCGCCGTAGCCGACGCCGCCGTAGGAGATGTCCGTCGGCTGGCGGCCGATCTGCTCGTCGGATTGCAACCCCTTCAGGTACTTCTCGGCGTTCTTGATCGTCGCATCGTAGCGCCCGTCGCGATTGGCGGCCTTGAAGCAGACGATTCCCAGGCAGGTTTCGTAGTTGCGCAGGCGCGACTTGGGGGCATAGATCCCGCCGTCCGACTGCACGAAGCTCTTCAGATACGCCAGGCTCTTGGCGACAGCCGGGTCGTCAGGGCCGCGGCCATTCTCGAGAATCGCCGTGACGACGATCGCGGTCACACCGGGACCGACGGCGGCACTGTACGAGCCATCGGCGGCCTGCCCTTGCGTCCGCAGGTAATCGATCCCTTTCTGCACGGCGGTCTGGTAGGCCTGGGCAGCGGGCGTGGCCGCGTCATCCGCAGCACGAGCCCCCGCCGAAAGCAGCGCAAGAAGACAAAGCCACTGGAAACACGGGAGACGGCGTGAAGGGATCATCGTCAACTCTCCTCAGCGAAACCGGCCGGCTGATACAGGGGCGCAGCGAGCCGCGCGCACTGCGCCATGAATTCTACCCTGGCAAGCCGACGAAGGCTCGCCCTTTGAGCATGCGCCCGAGCGTAACCCTCGGCGAACCTTTCGCCGCGGCTGGCGATTTTTTCGCCGCACTGGGCCGGTTACGTCCGCGCCTTCAGCAAATCCCGGATCTCGGCCAGCAGTTTTTCCTGCGGGGGCGGCTCGGCCGGCCTGGCCTGGGGCTGGCGGTAGACGGCATTGATCCCTTTGACCAGCAGAAAGACGCAGAACGCGATGATCAAGAAGTCGAATGTGGCTTGCAGAAAATTGCCGTAGTTGATGGTGACCGGGTTCTCGCCCTGGCTGAGCTGCAGTTTCAGGTCGGTAAACTTCACTCCGCCCACCAGGTAGCCGATCGGGGGCATCAAGACGTCGGCCACCAGCGACGACACGATCTTGCCGAACGCGGCGCCGATGATCACGCCCACCGCCAAGTCGATCACGTTACCGCGCTTGATAAAAGCCAGGAACTCGTTGACGACGCTCATGGGTGAACCTCCGGAAGGGAAATCCGACGGGGGCCGCGTCGCCTGTTGGCCGCGCGGCGACTACGCGCGATTGTAAGGCCTGCCGCGCGACAATTGACCCACGGAGCGAGCGGTTTTCCCGAACGCCTGGCGAACTGCGGCGAATCCCCGTGGCGCCTCGAGCGTGCCGCACGAAGGAGCGCCGGTCGCCGATCCTGACGGCAGAGTCTTCCTGCGCGGAGCGTTCGGCAGGGGCGCCCCGAGTTCGGCAGGCGGCACAATCGGCAGTTGCCCCCCCTCTCTGGAGAATCTCGAGAGAAACTGGCGATGACGATCCTGGGACGAAGCGGATTCGCGGCGACAGGACAATCAGGGGAGCATGGCCGTGTTTCGAGCAGCAATTCTGACGGCAGTCGTCTCGGCAACCGCACTGGCCCTGGGGCCGGATCAAGCCGAGGGGGGGATCTTCTGTTGTCATCGCGGCTGGTACTGCGGCGGCTATCCCGCCTGCTATACGCCTTGCCCGCCGTGCGGCTGGCCATACTGGGCCGAGCCCGGCTGTGGTATGCCGCGTAACCACTGTTGCGGCGGACTGTTCGGCTGGCTGTTCCACTGCCACCACAAGCACCGCTGCTGGGGACCCTGTTACGGAATCGCGACGGGCGGCTACTGCAGCGACGGTTCTTGCATCGAGGGGAGCTACGCGGGTGGCGGCTACACGACCGATGGCTGTGTCGACGGCAACTGCGGCGGCCAAGTGATCGGCGACCACGTGGTCGGCGAATCGTCTGGTGACTCGTACGGCGGCGAGCACATAGGCAAAGAGGAAGTGATCTACGACGGCCCCGCCGCGGGTGCTCCGCAGATCAATTCCGAACCGGTCGAAGCTCCTGCCGCGGTCGACTCGGCCGCCATGCGCCGCGCCCCGCACCGGCTGGCCAGCTATCGCCGGCAGGTGAACGCCAGCTTCGAGAAGGGCCTGGCCCTCTATCGCGAGCACCGGTTGAGCGAGGCGGCTAACGAGTTCGAAGCCGCGGCCACGGCCGATCCGGCGAACGCCTTGTACCTCTACCACACTGCTTTGACCATGTACGACCAATACGGAGCCGAGGCCGCCGCCGACGCCCTGCAACGGGCGATTCAAGCAGAACGCCGCCAGCCGGTGGCGAACTGGGGCCAGGCGATGGAACGGATCCAGGGCCAGGGACGACTCTGGATCGAGAAGGCGCGGCGCGACGCCGGCCTGGTGCGTTAGTCGATCCACGCGAGTTTGCATCCGGGTGAGAAACACAAACCGGCCGGAGCGAGCGATTAAGCTCGTTCCGGCCGGTTCTGTTATGGCGGCAAGGGAGCACCAAAAAAAGAAGTCCAGGGAGGATGATCCCTGGGCTTCTGAAGGACTTCGCACTAGCGGCCGAGGCTAGCAACCACGGCAGCGGCGGCGGAACAGCCGGCAGCCGCCATCGTCACAGCCGCCCGCGTCACAACCACCCGCGTCGCAGCTCGCGGCGGGCACCTGGATGGTCTTGGGGACCATCTTGCAGACGGTGACCTCGATCTGCTTCTCGACTTCGTGCGGGACGCAGACCGTGTAGGTGACCTTCTTCTCGACCGGCACGCACTCGTAGCGGGTGACCGTGTAGGTCTTGGTCCGCTTCTCGGGCTCGCACACCGTCTGGGTCACTTCCTTGGTGACCGGCTCGGTCACGTAGCTGCACTTCTTGACCGTCTTGGTCCGCGTCTCACGCTTCATGACCGTGACGTTGTAGGTGTAGGGCTGGTCTTCCCAGACACGCTCGTAGCAGGTGTAGGGGATTTCCTTTTGCACCGGCTTCGAGACCCAGACCTTGCCGCAGCCACCGGCCGGGGCGCACGAGCCGCAGCTCGAAGCACCGCAATCGCCCGTGCTGCAACGCCGGAACAGGCGGCGGCGGGGACCGCAGCTGCCGCAGGCGGGAGCGCCGCAGCTGCCGGTGTCGCAGTCGCTCGCTTCGCAAGCGGGCGCGGCGGGGGCATCTTCCCAATGACCTTCGTCGACGGTCACGGTGCGGGTCTTCTGCGTGGCGACCATCTTGCAGACCTTGCGGGTGCCCGACTTCGTCTCGGTGTGCGGGACGCAGACGGTGTACTCGACCTGCTCCTCGGTCACGACCGGCTTACGCACCTGGCACGTCACGGTCTTGGTCACCTGCTTGGGGACCATGACGGTGTATTCCTTGGTGACCGTCTCCTCCTTCGGGACGCGCGTCTTGACCGTGATGGTCTTTTCGCGCTGCTCCTTCGTGTACTCGGTCACCTTGATCGTGCGCGTTTCGGTCGACTTTTCGGGGACCATGATCGTCTTTTCGACCATCACAGGTGCCGCGGCTTCGCACGGCGCAGCCGATTCGCAGGGCGTCGCGACGGCGCAACCCCCATCCGCACATCCCGCCCCCGTGTTACAACAGCCGCCACGGCGGTGGCCAATAATGCCCGCCGAAGCTGCGTGACTATTCGCGGCCACAATGGCGGCCGCCGCTACTGCCAACACCCATGCACGCTGCATCTCGCTCTCCCAGCTACCATTCCTTGTTAAGATGCGTCGAATAGTAAGAGCTATCCGATTCCGCAAAGTTAAACGCTTGCGGTGAGCATAACGGTGCCTATCTGAATGTCAACGAGCCGAAAGGAGCCATGCGAACAATTCAACCAGCGTTGATCGGTGGAGAAATCGCATGCCCGAACGGTAAACGGGGCACACCAATCCGGAAGCCGCTGGCAGCAATCGTCCGCACGGCCGACATGACAAGTTCGAAGTGTCGGTGGAGCAACCTTCTGGGCGCCGCTATCCTGGTCCGCGAGGAGCGATGCCGGGTATCGTTCCGAATTCTCCCCACCCAGCGAGGCGCGAGGCGATGGCCCAGGACTTGACGCGACTGCAACCGAAGTTCGATTTCAACCGCCGCGAGTTCGTCGTCACTACGCTGGCCACCGGTTTTGCCCTGGCCGTGCAACCGGTTTCGGCGCAGACCATTACCACCGACACCACAGGACTCGTGGCGGGTGAGATCAAGGTCAAGGTTCCTGACGGCGAAATGCCCGCCTATCGGGCGATGCCCGCTCGGGGAGGTCCGTTCCCGATCGTCCTGGTCGTGCAGGAAATCTTTGGGGTCCACGAGCACATCAAGGATCTCTGTCGCCGGCTTGCCAAGCTGGGCTACCTGGCGGTAGCGCCCGAGTTGTACGCCCGGCAAGGGGACGTGTCGCAGATCAAAGATTTTGGCAAGATCATCAGCGAAGTGGTCTCGAAGGTTCCCGACGCGCAGGTGATGAAGGACCTCGATGCCACGGTCGAGTGGGCCAAGGACTCGGGGCACGGGAACGTCGCCAAGCTGGCGATCACGGGCTTCTGCTGGGGAGGGCGAATTGTCTGGCTTTACTCCGCACACAACCCGAACTTGAAGGCGGGCGTGGCCTGGTACGGCCGCCTGGTCGGACCCGTCGAGGCGCTGCACCCCCAGCACCCGACCGACATCGTGGCTGAGATCAAGGCCCCGGTGCTCGGCCTTTACGGCGCGGCCGATCAGGGGATCCCCGTCGAAACGGTCGAAAAGATGCGCGCCTTGCTGCGCGAGCACAAGAAAGAGTCGGAGATCATTCTCTATCCCGACACGCCGCACGGTTTCTTGGCCGATTACCGGCCGAGCTACACGAAAGCCCGCGCGGAAGAGGGCTGGCAGAAGATGCTGGAATGGTTCAAAGCGCACGGCGTGGCAAGCTAACGCGGAAATCTTCAACCGCCACCTTGCCCCTGGCGCTTTCCCCCTACAGGTTGCACGGATGTCACCCCAGCCCTCCATCTCTTGGCTCGCCCAGGCCGGTCGAGCGCTCGTTTCTCGGCCGCTTGACGCGCTGCTGATCATGCTGCCGGTCGCCTGGGGCATGCACTACTTCGAGGTGGGGGATCTCTGGATCTTCATCGCCTCGGCCGTGGCAATCATTCCGCTCGCGGGTCTGATGGGACGCGCCACCGAGAGCCTGGCGGTGACGCTGGGGGATGGCGTGGGGGGATTGTTGAACGCCACGTTCGGCAACGCCGCCGAGTTGATCATCGCCCTAATGGCCTTGCGCCACGGGCCCGACATGTACCCGCTGGTCAAAGCCTCGATCACCGGCTCGATCATCGGGAACGTCCTCTTGGTGCTGGGGCTGTCGATGTTCGCCGGCGGACTCCGGTACAAGTTCCAGCGCTTCAATCGAACCGCGGCCAGCATGGGCGCGACTTTGCTGACCCTGGCCACGGTCGGCTTGATCATGCCAACGTTGTACTTCTACGTGTTTGCGGCCAACACTCCGCTCCAGCCCGAGCAGCTGTCGACGGTGGAATCGCTGAGCGAGGAAATCGCCGTCATCCTGGCGGTTGTGTATCTGTTGAGCCTGGTCTTCACGTTCGTCACGCATCGTTCGATTTTCGACGTCGCAGAGAGCCCCGAAGTCTCCGCAACGGCCAGGTCGGGCGAAGCCGCGCCCGAGCCGCATTGGTCGCGCACCACGTCGCTCACCGTCCTCCTGGCGTCGACCGCGGCCATCGCGGTCGTGGCTGAAATGCTGGTCGGATCGGTTGAGGCGGCCGCCCACGCTTTCGACATGAGCCGGGTCTTCGTCGGCGTGATCGTGGTGGCCGTCATCGGCAACGCGGCCGAACACTCAACCGCCATCTTGATGGCGATGAAGAACAAGATGGATCTGGCCGTGAACGTCGCCGTCGGCAGCGGCATTCAGATCGCTCTGTTCGTGGCGCCGGTGCTGGTTTTTTCCAGCATGGTGATGGGGCACGACCATCCGCTCGATCTGCACTTCACGCCAATGGAAATCGTGGCGGTCACGATCTCGATTGCCGTGCTGGCCATTGTCGCCCAGGACGGCGAAAGCCACTGGTTCGAAGGCGTGATGCTGCTCGCCGTGTACGCCATTCTAGCGCTGGCGTTCTACCACTTGGGCGACATGGGGCCGGCCCGGCTGGCCGACGGGTAAAGCACTTCGCCAACCTACAAAAAAAGGACGACCTGCCGCGCGAGCAGGTCGCCCTTTGTCAGTCGCAGTGGACCCGCGACCGTCCCCCCCTGGGATGTTTTGGGTGTGCGGCCACTCGGGCCGGTGGACTCGCGCCGCGTCAGCGGACGCCGTAGATTCCTTGATAGCTCGGGAAGGGAACCACCACGACCGGCGTGGCCGGCGACCAGCGGAATGAATCGCGGCTGTTGCCTGACCAGCCCGGCGAGTACGAACCTCCCATCCACGGCGTGATGTTCGCATTCGGACGCAGCGGCGAGACGCCATACCACTCTTGCGACGCGAGGCGGCGCTCGCGCTGGGCGGCGCGGTACTCGGCCCGGCGGCGGATCGCTTGCTTCGGATCCTGAGCGCGCTTCAACTCCTGCTGGTAGAACCACATTTCCTGTGTCGGGGTGATCTCGCCGAGGGAGATCTCCTGTTCTTTTTCCTTCTGCTGGCGGGGCGTCGGCGCCGGCTTGATCGTCACTTCCTGGGCGGCGGCCGGCGCGGTCGCGGCCAACGCGAGAATCGACAGGAGGATCAGCCGGTATGCGGTGCGTTTCATCTGCGTCCTCGCGAATCGCGGACTCGAGCGGCGGCTGGCCGTCGCGTACGGGCGCGAGCCAGCGATACACTCGGATTCGGCAGATTTTCCCCCGCGGGATTAGGGGGAGTTTATGGAATATGCCACTTGTGTCAGCGATCGCCGCGGATTCGGACGCGCAGCCGTCGAGTGCTAGCTGTCCGAGAGCGGACTAGAAGTGGGAGCCCGCCGCACAGGTTCCGAGTGGCAGCGAGGCGACCTCGAGACGCTTACCCTGCGGGTCGCAGGGTAACCAGGCGATCGCCGGCGCCGGGCGAATCAGTTGCCGATACGCGTTCTGGTCGCCGTGCACCACCAGGACGTAGAGACGCCCGTGCTCTTGCCAGGCGGCCATGCTGGCGCCGCCACTGGCGGGCTGCGGTCGGCTTGGGGGGGCCGTCGGCAACCGGCTGGTATCGATCTGGGGCCCCTGGGTTAAGCCCCCCAGACGCGCGACATACAGCGTCGCGGTCACGCCATTCGGCGTGCGCAGGTCGTAGGCCACGCCCCGCCGGCCGAGAAAATTTGGCACCGGCCGCCAGCGCGCATCGATCGACGTGACGATCCGTTGGCTGATGGCGTAGCTCGCCGGCGGCGCCGCGACCGAGAGAAACGTGCCGGGTTCGCGGGGTGCCGTGCTCTCGAATTGCCGCGTCGCTTCGAGCAAGCGTTCCGGCGAATAAACCGTCGCCGAGGTGAACCAATGGATCGTCAGCGCCAAACCGGCCGCCGTGGCGCCCGCCGCGGCCAGCCAATAGCGGCGCTGCCAGAGCGCCTGGCTGAGGAGGCGCCGCTGCACAGCGGCTGCGTCCGCGGCGGGAGCCGCCGCCGCGATCGCCGCCGAAATCCCACTCGGTTGCTCGTCGACCGGCGCGGCGATCCCCGCGAGAATCCGTTCGGCCAATCCGGCGGGGACCGGCGCGTCGTGGAGGGCCGCCTGGATGCGTTGATCGATGCGCCGCACGCGCGCGAACAGCTCCTGCGCTGCCGGGTCGTGGGCCAGCTTCTCGACCAGCGGGCGGAGCGCAGGATCGGCCGCCGCCGCGGCAGCGAGATCGGCTGGCTCAGGTCGTCCCGCAGAGTCCGCCCGGCAACCGTCGAGCAGCGGCAGGAATTCGCTTTCGTTCGACATCGGATTCCAGTAGGTCACGTCCCGTCAATCCTTTGACTTGAAGTCATTGCTCGTGGTTCAAGGGCCGCGTTGTCCGCGGCGGTCGTGAGTCGCGCCGGTCAATGCGGGAGCGGTCGCTTCGTGGTCGGTCAGTTTGGCCCGCAAGTGGCTTTTGGCCCGCGAAAGCCGGCTCATCACGGTCCCGATGGGCAGTTCCAGTTGTGCGGCGATCTCGCGGTACGAGCACTCCTCGAAGTAAAACATCGCGACGACCAGGCGAAACTCGGGAGCCAGCTCAGCCAGCGCCGCCTGCAGCCGCTCCTGGTCGACGAGCAGCTCCTCGGGCACGTCGTCGGGCAGGGATTCGAGTTGCAGGTCGATCTTGGTGGCCGGCGTCGGCGGAGCGCTTCGCACGGACTTAAGGAAACAGCTCCGCAGGATCGCGAACAGCCATCCCCGACAAGACTCGGCCGAGCGCACCTGGTCGAGCTTGGCGTGCGCGACCAGAAACGTCTGCTGCGTCAGGTCCTCGGCATCGGCCGTCTGGCCCGTTAGCCGCAGGGCGTACCGGTATAGCTCGGCATGGTGATCGGCCACCAGCCGGGCGATGTCGGGTCGAACAGCCGGCAAGACAGAGCTGGCCGGCGGGTCAGTGGTCATTGCGATCCCCCAAGGAAGAGGCTCGGACTCCCGCAATTATTCCCCGGAGAAGCTCCAAAATTGGAGACAACCGCCCAGAATTGTTGCGCTCGGTGGGCATTTCCCTGCCCATCCATCTTGCCAGGGCGTTACCTCCGGTCGCACAGCGAGCCTCACTGGGAGTTTTTTTAACAGATTTTTTCCCCGGGGGGGAATAAACCGCTAGCAATCCGGGTCTAATGGGTACGAGCCGCGGGCGGAAATCCGCCCTGCTGGCACCGCGTTCTGGTGTTGAATGCGGAAAAGAGATGGATCGCTGCACACAAGGAAAAATGACATGAGCAAGTACTTGGCAATCGCGCTGTTGCTGGTCGCTGGTTTGGCCGTTGGCTGCAAGAAGGCGGAAGAAGCCCCGGCTGCGGCTCCCGCTGCCGCCCCCGCTGAAGAGCCGGCCGCGAGCTAGTGCGTTCCCGACTGCTGGTCCGATGTTGACTGGCGGTCGTACGGCGTATCCTGTCGCCTCAGTGTGGATCTTGCCCAATGGCAGGCTCGCCGCACGGGCAGGCGCAGACCCAGCGTCAAGACAGACGAGGGGAGAGAACCGTGAGTTCTCTCCCCTCTGTTTTTTTGCGCCGCGCGCCAGTTTTCCACACAGGCATGGGCTGACTGGCGAGCGTCACGGCGACCGTTTGGGTCGCGGGACCCGACCCCCGAGTTTGGCGCCCGGCTGACCACGCCCACGCCGTTTTCCCCTCCCCTTGGGCTCGCTTGCGCGAATCGAATCGACCGCTTCACCCAGCGAGCCGCGCATCTTCTCGATCCGATCGCGGAGCGTCGCGGCGCGTTCGAATTCGAGAGCATCGGCCGCCTCGAGCATCTCGGCCTCGAGCTCGCTCAAGTACTCCTCGGTGATGTACTGCACGTCGTCGCCGCGCCCGACCGCGGCGTTGGCTTGCGCGTGGGCGGCCGCCTCGCCTTCGATCCCGCGGCGGATCGTCTTTTTGATCGTCTCGGGCGTGATCCCGTGCTCGACGTTGTAGGCCTCCTGCAACGCCCGGCGGCGACGGGTTTCTTCGATGGCCGCCTGCATCGAATCGGTCACCTTGTCGGCATAGAGAATGACCTTGGCGTTGACATTACGCGCGGCCCGGCCGATCGTCTGCATCAGCGACGTTTCGCTGCGGAGGAACCCTTCCTTATCGGCGTCGAGAATCGCCACCAGCGAGACCTCGGGCAGGTCGAGTCCTTCGCGCAGGAGGTTGATGCCCACCAGCGCCTCGAAGCGCCCCTCGCGCAGGTCGCGCAATAGCTCGACGCGCTCGAAGGCATCGAGCTCGCTGTGCAGCCACTTGCAGGCCACCCCCTGATCGGTGAGATAGAACGAAAGGTCCTCGGCCAGGCGCTTTGTCAACGTGGTGACCAGTACGCGCTCGCCGAGGGCGGCGCGGGCTTTGATTTGCTCCAAGAGATGCGGCACTTGCCCCCGCGCGGGGCTGATTTCGATCTCGGGATCCAAGAGGCCGGTGGGGCGAATCACCTGCTCGACGACTTCGCCGCCCGATTGCTCGAGCTCGTAGGGGCCCGGCGTCGCCGAAACGAAGATCACCTGGCCGGAGCGCTCGACCCACTCGTCGAACTTCAGCGGCCGGTTGTCGAGCGCGCTGGGGAGCCGGAAGCCATGCTCGACGAGCGTCGATTTGCGGCTCTGATCGCCGGCGAACATCCCCCGCACCTGCGGCACCGAGACGTGCGACTCGTCGACAAACAGGAGGAAATCCTTGGGAAAGAAATCGTAGAGCGTGTTGGGGGCCTCGCCCGCCGCACGGCCGCTGAGATGTCGGCTGTAGTTCTCGATGCCGGGACAGTATCCGACTTCTTGCATCATCTCGATGTCGAACCGGGTCCGGGCGTTGAGCCGTTGCGCTTCGAGCAATTTGCCCTGGTCGCGGAACAGCTCGAGTCGTTCCGCCAGTTCGGCCTTGATGCTCTCGACGGCGCCCGCGATCCGTTCCTCGGGCAGCACGAAGTGCTTGGCCGGATAGATGAACAGCTCCTGGCGGGGTTCGATCACGAGGCCGCTGGTCGGGTTGATGAGCGAGAGCTGCTCGACTTCGTCTCCCCAGAACTCGACCCGCACCGCGAACTCTTCGTAGGCGGGCCAGATCTCCACGCAGTCGCCGCGCACGCGGAACTTACCCCGGGCGAACTCGATGTCATTCCGCGAATACTGAATGTCGACCAGCCGCGAGAGCATCTCGTCGCGATCCACGGCCTGGCCGACGCGCAAGCTGACCATCATCGAGCGATAGTCCTCGGGCGAGCCCAAGCCGTAGATGCAGGAGACGCTGGCGACAATGATCACGTCGCGCCGGCTGACGAGCGAGCTAGTGGCGGCCAGCCGCAGCCGGTCGATCTCCTGGTTGATCGAGGCGTCCTTCTCGATGTAAATGTCGCGCTGCGGGATGTACGCCTCGGGCTGGTAGTAGTCGTAATAGCTCACGAAGTACTGCACGGCGTTGTGCGGAAAGAATTCCTTGAACTCGCCATAGAGCTGGGCGGCCAACGTCTTGTTGTGCGACAGGACCAGGGCCGGCCGGCCGGTGTTCTGGATGACGTTGGCCATCGTGAACGTCTTGCCGGACCCGGTGACGCCCATCAGCACCTGATGCTTGCGCCCGGCGTTCACCCCCTCGGTCAGGGCCTTGATCGCCTGCGGCTGGTCGCCGGCCGGTTCGAAGGGGCTTTCGAGTTGGAAGAGCATCGCGGGGGTCCTGAGAGCGCTGGCGGCAAAAATCGAGGGTACCGAACCCTTTATCATAGGGGGATCGGTGCCAATGGGCGAGGTCCGCCCGCATTCGCGACCAGCGTCGCCGCGACCGGCGTCACGGCCCCGGTTGGGCCCGTGCTTTGCGGGCGGATACTTCCGCATCCATCTTGCGCCGGAACTCGCCCAGGCTCACCGACCACGACTTCCATCGTGCTTGATCTTGCCGGGCCGCGGCGACTGACTCGCCCTGTTGTTCGAGCCATTGGACCAGCACGCCATAGTCGGCTTTCTGCTGCGGCGACCAGGTAGCGCTGCGCGCATCGCCGTCGGCCAGCGTCAGATGAATCAGCCGCTGGTTGCTCCTGGACTGCGCATAGATCGTGGGATCGGCCCCGGCTTGCAGCAGCTGCCAGGCCAGGCGGTATTGACCGCCGTACCCGACCGCGAGCATGGCCGGCGTCATCTCGCTGCCATTGATGTGATCGAGATTCGCCCCGTGAGCGACGAGCCATTGGATCCGCTGCTCGCGATTCGGCGCGCTGGATTGAATCACGCAAAAGAGGGGCGTGTCGCCGCGCCCTAACGCCAGGGTCTGCTTGGCGAGATTCGGGTCGCCACCCCTTTCGAACACGGCCTCGAAGTAGCCGGGAAAGTTCGTGACTGCCGCCAGGTGCGTGACCGCCTCGCCCGGTTGCAACGCTCCGCGCGTGCCAAAATCGCTCTCGAACAAGACGTTGGGATTAGCACCGTGCTGGAGCAAGTGGCGAAAACGCTCCAAGCGGTTGTCCGGAAAGGCCCACAGCAAGGGAGTCATTTTTCCCTTGCCCTGGGCGTTGACGTCGGCGCCGGCAGCGATGAGCCGATCCATCGTGACGAGGTCGTTGGCTTCGATCGCCCGGCTGAGTTCGATGGTCCGCGGATCGTCGAAGTAGTCCTCGGCGCGCCAGTTGAACTTGTCGTGCCAGGTTGCGGTTGAACCCAATCGCTGACATCCCGGCGACAGCGCGAGAGCCGCAGCCGCGAACGCCCACGCTGCCAGGCA
>JAEUIK010000475.1 GCA_016793185.1 Planctomycetaceae bacterium
CGCGAGATCCTCGCCGCGCTCGCCCCTGGGCCGAGCAACGCCGGTCAACTGGCCGAGCGACTCCGCGTCGCGCCCAATGCGCTCAGCTTTCATCTGAACGTCCTCAAGGGGGCCGAACTGATTAGCGATGCGCGGCAGGGACAGTACGTCGTCTACACGCTCAACACCAGCGTCGTCGAAGACTTGTTGCGATTTCTCGCCGCACGCTTCGTTCCGGCAGCGTCAACCGCACGAGCGACGCGGCGTCGCAGAACGACGAATCCAGCGCGGCGTCGTCGGGAGGAACACCCATGCTGACTCGCTCCCAAACCGCCCTGTTGTGCGTGCTGCTCGCCAGCGATTGGCTGCTCGGCCTCGTGTCCATCGCGCAAGCCCCTGCGCAAGTCCCAGTCCATTGGAATCTCCAAGGCAAGGTCGATCGCTACGGCTCGCCGTGGGAGCTCGGCTTGCTCTTCCCAATCATCCTGACGCTGATCACCGCTCTGCTGCTGACGGCGCCGCACCTGGGAACGTTGCGCGAGGCGTTGATCCGCTCGGGCACGACCTATGGACGCATCGCTCTGGTGCTGGTCTTGACGCTGATCGGGATTCACGCTGTCACGGCCCTGGTGGGTCGCCGCGATCCGCTGGACGCGATCCGCGGGGTGTGGATCATCCTCGGTCTGATGTGGATGGCGATCGGCAATTGGTCGGGAAAAATTCGTCGCAACGCGCTGCTGGGCATCCGCACTCCCTGGACGCTGCGCAGCGATTTCGTCTGGGAGCGCACGCAGCGCCTGGGGGGGCGACTGGCGGTCGCACACGGTCTCGCGATCCTCTGCGCGGGCGTCCTCTTGCCGGTCTGGACGCCCCCCTTGGTGTTTCTGGCGGGGGCCGTCGGGCTGGTCTGCTGGGCCATCTTCTACTCGCGGGCGTTGGCCAAAGCCGAATCCGCCAATGCCAGACCGGGCCACCCGAATGCGGTTTCGTGAGTTGGCTCGCCGCTGACTGTCCAGCGGCCGTCAGGCGCAAAATCGGTGTAAACCTCCTTTTGCGGATATCGAGCACAGCGCGATCCGACGCCAGCCGGGGGGCGGTCCTCGCCACGGGAGGATGCGAGATCGATCCGTCATTGGCCCGGTTGCCGCGGTCGGAGGCGCGACGAGGGCTGGGAAATCCGCGGTATACTTCTGGCATGACTAGAAAATCGCATCGCTCCGCGAGCCTGACCGATCCCACCGCGACCGAGCAGTCGCGGAAATACAAAGGCGTGGCCGTCGGGGCCGGCGCTTCAGGAGCGCTGGCGATCGGCGCGACCGCGCTCAGCGTGCTGGCCGTCGGCGCTGCGGCCATCGGCGTCCTCGCCATCGGCCGCCTGGCCATCCAGCGCCTGTCGGTCCGCAATTCGCGGTTCGACCGACTCGAGATCGACGAACTGACGGTGCGCCAACTGCACGTCGAAGAGGTCGTCGTCTCTCAGCGCTACGCGCTGCCCGAGGACGAGGCAGAGAGCGCGTGAGAGTGACGGGTGGCAGTTCCCAGTTCGCCCGGCAAGCGACCTCGGCGGGCATCACGGTTCGGTGTTAGTAGCCGCACCGCTGGCTCAATCAAGGCGAGACCGCAATCGCGGCATGCCGTTGAGCGCCCCCGAATCTGATTTCGGTCGATGTGACCGACGCGCAAAAGACTGTACACGTTCGGCGAGCGTCACTCCTTGAAGGCAGCGGATTCAAAGCGTACGGGGCGCGTGGCAGCGGCAACCGCTATTGATACTCGTGCGGCTGCCGACCATCTCATTGCTGCCCAACTAAGTGCTATGGACCATTCGGTTTGCAGCATTGCTCGGCAAAATTCGTCAAAACAGCTTTCCGGCCGTAATAATCCTGCCGTGGCTGCGACTAATTGAGGGCAAACTTCCAACCAGGCGAAGCGATTGCTCACTTGAATCGCGCCCACCCCTTGCATTAGAAGATCTCCCCCATGCGTACGGTCTTGCCGAGTGTTGCGGTTGTCGTGGTGGCGTTATTCTCCGTCCAAGTTGCGTCCGGAGAAGGGGCGGATCGTGCCACGGAAGTAGCCAACGCGCTCATCGAATTGATGAATGCCGGAGACTACGCCGGTATCCAGAGTAGATTCAACAGGGAGATGGACGCGGCGCTACCGCTGGACAAATCGACAGCATTCTTCAAAGGGCTGACCCAGCAGTTGGGCAACGTCCAGACGCTCGGCGAGCCGACGCCGGCTAACGGTTCGCTGGTGTTCCCCGCGAAGTTCGAGCGG
Organism: Planctomycetaceae bacterium; assembly: GCA_016793185.1. Taxonomy (GTDB): domain Bacteria; phylum Planctomycetota; class Planctomycetia; order Pirellulales; family JAEUIK01; genus JAEUIK01. The sequence goes on from JAEUIK010000475.1 coordinate 2,260, forward strand.
GGCATGCTCGATATGCAGCTCGCGCTCGACGGAGAGGGGCAGATTACCGGGCTGTTGTTTAAACCGCACGTCGCGACGAAGCCGGCGCCGCGAACGCACCAGACGAAGTTGTCGCTGCCGTTCAAAGATCGCTGGCTGGTGTTCTGGGGCGGGACTACCCGCGAGCTGAACCAGCACCACGACGTACCCAACCAGCGGTTCGCGCTTGACTTATTGGGCGTCGACAAGAATGGCAAGACCAAGCAGGGGGACGGCACTCGTAACGAGGACTACTTCGCGTTCGGGCGCGAAGTGCTCGCACCGGCGGATGGCACGGTCCTGGAAGTGATCGACGGCGTGCGCGACAACGCACCCGGTTCGATGAATCCGTACTCCGCGCTGGGCAACTGTGTGGTCATTCAGCATCGCCCGGACGAAGTCTCGGTGCTGGCCCATTTCCAGCAGGGGACGATCGTCGTCAAGGCAGGCAAGAGGGTGAAGCGGGGGCAGTTGCTGGGCAAATGCGGTAACTCCGGGAACTCGTCCGAGCCGCACCTGCACTATCACCTGCAGAACGCGCCCTTCTTGCAAGACGGGCTCGGTATCCAGACCGCGTTCCAGACGGTGGTCATCGCCAAGGACGGGGCTACCGAAGCGCGGACGAACTACCCGCCGGTGAAAGGGGACATTGTCAGCCCGCAGTGATGCGGATGGCCTGCGTGCTGCGGCCGCCGCGCTCGACTAACCAGGATCGACCCACGCGTGCAACTCGACCAACTCCGCTGGGCGGCCAGAGTATCGCTTTCCGCCGCCACGAGTCAGACAAAGGTCCGCGATTGACTGCGACACCTGCGGACGAACACAGGTTCTGCGAGCTGCTGACCGAGAATCGCGACAGGATTCTCCGGGTTTGCCGCGGCTATGCATGGAATGCCGCCGACCAGGACGATCTGTACCAGGAGATCCTGTTCCAGATCTGGCGGGGGC
>JAEUIK010000539.1 GCA_016793185.1 Planctomycetaceae bacterium
CAACGTGGGGATGAGCGAGGACGAGCTGCCGCGGATCTTCGTGGCGGGCGGGGCGCTGACGCTCTTCACGGCGCCGTGGATCGGTCGGCTCGCCGATCGCTATGGCAAGCTGCGGGTGTTCCGCATCGTGGCCCCGCTGTCGGCGGCCATGACGCTGGCGATCACGCACTTGGGGGCCGTCCCCAGCGTGGTGGCGATCGCCCTGGTGGCGGCGCTGATGGTGGGGAACTCGGGGCGGATGGTCGCCGCGATGGCGATGATCACGGGGAGCGTGGCCCCGGGCCGGCGCGGCGGCTTCCTCAGCGCAAACTCGTCGGTGCAGCACCTCGCCCTGGGGGTGGCGGCCTACGTGGGGGGAATCCTCATCGCCGAGGGGCGCGACGGACGGCTTGAGAACTTCGCGCTGGTCGGCTGGCTGTCGGCGGCGGCGACGCTCTTGAGCCTGTGGCTCGCGGGACGCATTCGCCCCTTGCCCACCGAGCGCACGACCACGCCGACGCAGGCCGTGGCCGCCGCGGCCGAGGGAATGTACGACGCCTCCGAGCCGGTCATGTGAGCGAGCGGGCTGCCGACGCACGCGCGAAGGCAGGGCAGCGTGGTATCCTGTAGTCGGGGTCTGTGACCCCGACCTGTGTTTTCTGTAGCCGAGGCCAGTGGCCTTGGGAATTTGTTTGGCGGGTCGGAAGCCGACAACGGGGCGCCGACCTCAATGCGGTCGGCTACAGGGGGACCGGCCTCGCAGAGGCCGGCTACAGAAGCGGGCCGGCCTCAGACGCGAGCGCCTGGTCGATGTAGCGCGCGAAATGCTCGATGCTGGGCGTCGGCAGCTTGGGGATCTTCGCGGCGTCATCCCACCGCCGCAGCAGCACGGCCGCCGCGCTATGCTCGTGGGCGCGGAAGGCTGCGACTTCCTCGGGCGTCATCGTCCCACCTTGCAGTTCCAGACTGGTGAGCGACGGTCCGCTGAGCAGTTGGCGATACTCGGGCTCGACCGTGCACAGGTAGCGCTTAGCCGCCACGTGGAGCCGCACCGGTTCGGTGACCGCCGACCCGAAGCGGCGCTCGAGCCAGCGCCCCGCGAGCTCTTCGTGGCGGTCGTCGATTCCCTGGTCGGGCGCATCGTCGGGATGGTTGTGCAACAGGTGCCCCAGATCGTGCAGCAAGCCGGCCGCGATCAAACTGGGGCTGGCCCCGGCCTGCTCGGCCAGCAGCGCGACTTGCAGCGCATGCTCGAGCTGCGTGACCGCTTCCTGCCCATACTGCGACCCGCCGCGCTCGCGAAAGAAGCGAAGCACCTGCTCGGTGACCGGATGGGGCGTGGCATTGGCGCGCGTGGGGTGCATGGCTTTACACGAATTTCCAACCGAAATGCGATACAGTGGACTGCCTGAGCACTATAACGCGCGGTCCGGGGCCGGTTCAAAAATCGCACGTCCCAGCAAGACCGTCCCGGCGGGCAGGACCGGCTGAAAATAGGGCGAGCGTGACGACGCCCTGCAGGCTAACATGCCAACGGCGCGAACGGCGGGCCGTTTGGCTTAAGTGCGCACTTTTCGGGTCCCCCGGGACCGGGAGTGCGCACTTAAGACGAAACGGTCGCGGCGCTCGGTTACGCGGATCACGATGCCCCAGACGGGTCGGAATGGAACCCCACGCACGCTCTCGACGCGAAAAACCGAGCGACTGGGGCGATTGGTTTCTGGCCGCTTGGTCGATGCTGGCGGCGTTCGGCTGTTACTTTTGCATGTATGGGTTTCGCCGCCCCTTCACCGCGGCGACCTATCTCGACACACCGGTCGCCGACTTCAAAACGGTGCTGGTGACCAGCCAGGTGCTCGGCTACATGCTGGCGAAGTTCGTCGGCATCAAGATCGTGGCCGAGATGCCGCCCGAGCGCCGGGCGATCGCCTTGCTGGCGCAGATTCTGGCCGCCGAAGCGACGCTGGTGCTGTTCGCCCTGATCCCGCCTCCCTGGAACGCCGCGTGCCTGTTCTTGAATGGGTTGTCGCTGGGAATGGTGTTTGGCCTGGTGCTGGGGTTTCTGGAAGGCCGCCGCGTGACCGAGATGCTCGTGGCGGGACTCTGTGCGAGTTTCATCCTGGCCGACGGCGTCACCAAATCGGTGGGCGCCTGGCTGCTCGCGCAAGGTGTGACCGAGCTCTGGATGCCGGCCGTGGCCGGATTGCTGTTTCTGGCGCCGCTCGTGCTGTTTGTGGCGATGCTGGCGCGGGTGCCGGCCCCCGGGGCCGCCGACGTCGCCGCGCGGGCCCCGCGCGAGGCGATGACGCGCGCCGAGCGCTGGGCGTTCGTGCGGCGCCACGCGCCGGGCCTGTTGCCGTTGGTGCTGATGTACCTGGGAGTCACAATCGTCCGCAGCATTCGCGCCGACTTTGCTCCCGAGATCTGGCGCGAGCTGGGAACCGAGGCCGTGCCCGGCACCTTCACCCGCTCGGAGCTGTGGGTAGCGCTGGGAGTGCTCGTCCTGAATGGGAGCGCGATTCTGATTACCGACAGTCGCCGGGCGTTCTTCGTGTCGCTGGCGACGTGCGGACTGGGATTCGGACTGTTGGTTGCGGCGCTCGCCGCCCTGCGGGCTGAGGCCCTCTCGAGCTTCGCGTTCATGGTGCTGTTGGGCTTCGGCCTGTACCTTCCCTACGTGGCGGTGCACACGACCGTCTTCGAACGCCTGCTGGCGGTCACGCGCGACCGCGGCAATCTGGGGTTCCTCATGTACTTCGCCGATTCGATCGGCTATCTCGGCTATGTGGTGGTCATGGTGATCAGTCGTTTCGGGATCGCGCCTGCAGGCGTCCTCAAACTGTTGCTCGGCGCCGGTTGGGTCGTCGCGGGGGTATCGGTGCTCTGCCTGGTGCAGAGCGCGAGTTATTTTGCCAGGGCCGGCGCGCGGCGTGCGCCGGCGATCGCGGTGGAGGAAGTGGGATGAAGCCAGCCGATGCGCGCGTCGGCCGCGCTGCCGTCTTCGCGGGCGTGCCCGACAAGATCGAGCTGCGCGAGTACGCGGTGGCGCCGCTGCAGCCGGGCGAGATCCTGGTGCGCGTCGCGGCCTGCACGCTCTGCGGCAGCGACCTGCATAGCTTTCATGGTCGCCGCGCCGTGCCGGTGCCAACCGTCTTGGGGCACGAGATTGTCGGCGAGATCGTCGAACTCGACGCGGCAGCCGAGCCTCGCGATCTGGCGGGCGAACCGCTGCGCGTGGGAGATCGCGTTGTCTGGGCGCTGGTGGCGCATTGCGGCCAATGCTTCTACTGTCAGCGCGGATTGCCGCAAAAATGCCTGCACGCGGTTAAGTACGGTCACGAGGCGATCCGCCCGGGGCGCGAGTTTCTCGGCGGGCTGGCCGACGTCTGCCAGCTCGTGCCGGGCACCTCGATCGTCCGACTTCCCCAGGAGTTGCCCTTGGAAGCGGCCGCTCCGGCGAGCTGCGCCACGGCCACTGTCGCCGCAGCGCTCGACGCGGCAGGCGGAATACGCGGCCGAACGGTGTGCGTCGTCGGCGCTGGCATGCTCGGACTGACTGCCTGCGCCATGGCCCACGCGCGCGGCGCGGCGGCTATTCTCTGCCTCGATCCGCAGCCGGCGCGGCGCGCGCTGGCCCTCCGCTTCGGCGCTGGGCGCGCAATCGCTCCCGACGAGCTCGCCGACGCCGCCCGCGACATCGCCGGGCCACTCGGGTTCGACGTGGTGCTCGAGTTCTCGGGCAGCCCGGCTGCCTTTCTGGCGATCTGGCCCTGCTTGCGGATCGGCGGGGTGCTGGTGCTGGTCGGCGCGGTCTTTCCCGGCCCGGCGGTCGAGCTGCGGATGGAAGAGGTGGTCCGCCGGCAGTTGACGATCCGCGGGGTCCACAATTACGCGCCGGCGCACCTCGGCGAGGGGGTGGAGTTCCTGGCCGCCGAGCACGCGAAGTATCCGTTCGCCGAGTTGGTCGCCCAGTGGTACCCGCTCGAGGCGATTGCCGAGGCATTCCGCTGCGCGGCCGAGCCCAGCGTGATCCGCATCGGCGTGAGGCCGTAGGGCAGGGGGGCTCGGGGCGCCGCTCGGGGCGCGCGAGATTGGCGGTGCGGTCAACGGCGCGGATCGGTGCGCGTCCAGGTTTCGAGCCCGAGCCGGGACAGGTCGCACACCACGACGGGAAACGGCCGAGCGCCGCTGTTATGCGCCGTGAAGACGTTGGCGGGAAACTTCGCACCGAGCGGCACGTTGATCACGTCGATTCCGTCGGTATCGCGCACGCCGGCCAGGGTGAAGGTCGTCACGTAGGCATGCGGCGGTTTACGCTCGAACACTTTGTACTGGCGATTCCCCTGGCTCGAGGCGATCAGGTAGCCACCTTGCGCGACGCGCCAGAACATCGCACGATCCCCGGGAGCGATCAAGCCGACTTGACGTTCCCCGCGGCGCACGCTCTTGTTGCGCGCACCCGGCGGGGCAGGAAGCGCGACGGATCCGCGCGCAGCGCTGCGAGTCGATTGTGCTGGCGGGTTACGACGCTGGCAAGAATGCGCCTTGCGCCGGCGTGGGAGTTCGGCGTTGAACCCCGCGGCTTGGTTCGCATTCGCGAGACTCGCGGCAGCCCCCACCCCGGGACATCTCCGCAGGAGTTTCCAGCCAGGGAACGCAGAGAAACGAGAACTACAAAGCGAGCGAAGGGACTCGAACCCTCGACATCCAGCTTGGGAACCGGTCCCATTCAAAGCGACAGATCACCAAGAAGTCCTTGCAAGCCAACAACATGGCACATGATTGTTGCGCCGTCAATAACTTTATAAAGCATGCGTTGTTCTACGTATTTTGCAGTTCGTGCAAGTCCAAGACGGTACAAAACGGTACGGCAATCCAGTCGACTTCCTAGCGATTGTGCCCGCCTCCCTATGTTCCGCTAGAGCGACTTTGTGTTGCTTCGCGCTGCCAGCCGGCGATTGTTGTGAATGCAATTCTTCGACCGCATTCATTCTCCAGAATTTGACTCGCCCTGCGGACACTCTTTTTTGAGTTACTAACGCCGGGCAATTCTCCCCGTGGATTGCCGACTGTCACAAGTCGAACTGCCATTGCGCGAAAACCTCTGAGATACTTGGATTTCTCGCGGGCTAGTTCTGCCGGCACCGGTGAGAAATAGCGTTGACAATCCTTATTCCGACAGCGGTATTGAACTTGACGGTACCGTACGATCACGAATTGTCCGTCGCGAAAATCTAATGCGTCTCGCTTCGTAACTTGTCGGACCAGGCCGACGCCGCCAACTCTCTTACTGGCCATGCAGTGCGGACAGCGCCGGCGCTCGCGTTCAGGCAGTCGAAGCTCGATGACACGCAATCGACGCTTCGACAATGTCTTGCCACGCTTCATTTTTAGCCTCAACTCAAAAATCGACGCGTGTGTCTGCGGTGCCGATTGTACAACTCGCGCCACCCCTGTGCGTCCCGTGGGGCTGAGTGTCGGCGAGTGAAACTAGGCTGCTTTTCTTGAACCCTACGAGCTCTCGACGGTCCGAGCCGGCCGCCTAATATTCACGGAAAACCAGGCAAATGTTGATATCAGTCCTACCTTCGTGGTCTCGATCCTGTGTTACCAATGTCCATCGAACTTGACGCGTATGATCTCATCTCCGTGGCGGATCTAGCGCACCACTATACGCGTCGCGCGGGGAGCCGGAAGGGGGTCCATCCTGCGACGATCACGCGGTGGATCACCAAAGGCGTAAACGGCACAAGATTGCCCGCCACTCGACAGGGTGGCAAGTGGATCACCACCCTGCGTGCCTATCGCGCATTTCAAGACGAACTCACTCGTCGCGCGATTAATGGAACTCCAGCGGTTCAATTGCCACCGACCCCACTGCGCGATTCTGATGCGGCAAGGGTCCCTTCTCGTGAACAGCAGCAGATTGAAGAAGAGTTGCATTTGCGGTACGGCATTTGAGTCGTACCGTCGGAAACCTCGCGACAAATTATGGGAGCCCCAATGACGATGAATGAGAACACCGCCGGCACGGTGGCGCTTACGCAAACGCACAGGCAGCTGCTCAATAAGCTTGGCATCGAGAATCCGGACGCATTAGCACCACGCTATCGAAGCGTAAATGACACTAAAGAACTCGAAGCGTGCGGCTTTGCCGGCGTTCAGCGCCGGCCGGGTCTACTCGTCACGCTCTACAATGTTGGTCGCAAACCGTTCCTCCATCAGCTCCATCCTGATGAGCCGCGGAGTGTTCGAGGGCGGAAACTCGATCAAGAATTTCCGCGGGGCTCACAGCTTTCGCTGGACGTTCCGCCGTCTTGTCAGCCTAATCTCCAAAACCTTGCGCTTCCGCTATTTGTCGTAAACGATCCTTTCGAGGCTGACGCCCTGGCTGCCCTCGGGCATTGCGTCGTCGATTTGCTGGGTATGGGCCAATCCATAGCGGGACGTAAAGGCCGACTCAGCGCCCTAAAGGACTGGGACAGCATCGCTTTGTCGCGGCGCACGGTTTGCCGTGTAAATTCAGCTCGAGCGGCTGCCGACAACAGGCCGCGATCGGACGAAGCCACTCGCTTGCTGGTCGAGCGTGGAGCGAATGTACATCTGCTGACGGTTCCCCTACACCCCGCCAGCTCTTCTCCTCAACCGCTAGCTCAATATCTGCAGACCAGTGGGTCCATTGAGAAATTACTCGATAGCGCCGTGAGCCCGAATTGCAATTCTCACCATTGTCAGTTCGCTCACCGCTTTATTGAGCACGATGGCGGCGTCTACGAAGTCCATTACTCTCGCGAAGGGGAAGAGATCGAGACGCCACTGGCCAATTTCACTGCCCGAATTGAAGCAGAGCTGTTGGTCAGCGATGGGGTTGAAGAACATCGCGAGTTTCGCGTGCAAGCTTGCGTTGCTGGTCAAGAACACTCTTGTGATGTCTCGGCCGGCAGCTTCTACAACATGGATTGGGTCACTCCAAATTTAGGCGCCGCGGCGATAATTGCTCCCGGTCCGGCAATGAAGGATCGACTTCGAGTGGCAATTCAGCAACTCTCCGCTCCGGTACCTGTGGTCTCAGTTCGCTCTCATATTGGCTGGTTCGAGCCTGGGGGTGAACCGATGTTCGTCCACGCTGGAGGCATCATCCGCAGCAGTGCATCTGAAGCTCGACAAGAGCCAACCGCAGCACCACCCGCCGACGAAACGCCGGAGGTCAGCGGATTATCGGAAGAGAACGCGCGTCCCGCATTGGCCCTGGCGACAGAATCTTGGCCTGGGGCCGGCGTGGGCCCTCATGAAAAGGGAACATCACCAAACGGCCCAGACCGTAAGTCTAGTGGAGACATTGGGTTCACTCGCGACGGGTCCAATGGGCCGAATGGGCCTTCGCTGAAAGCGAGTGCGCCGGTCAGATATGAAGTACGACCACCAGTTGGGCTCGAACTGTATCGCCTTCCCGAGCCTCCCGCCGGTGAACGCTTAGTAGACGTAGTGCTGCGGACGCTTAAGTTAACAGAAGCACCGTTGCCACAAGTCTTTACTGCACTTTTTGCCGCCACCTTCGGCGCGGTGCTGGGTGGTGTGCCGGCGAATCTGTGGATAGACGCCAAAACTGGCAATCTCAAAAGCACGATCGTAGCAATTTTTGCGAGAGCATTTGGACCAGGCTTTACGCCGAAAACACTGCCGGGCAGTTGGAACTCGACCGAAAACGCGCTTCTGGCGCTCTCGCATTACGCCAAGGATGTGCTCTTAGTCATCGACGATTGGCTTCCCGGTGATACCCCCGGCGCGATCGCCGCGCAAGAGCGAAAGGCCGATTTCATGTTCCGATCCGCTGCCAATCGTGCCGCCCGTGGTCGTTGTCGTTCCGATGGCACGTTGCGCGAGGCGAGAGTGCCGCGCTCGACTCTAGTTTCCACGGCGGAGGGAATGCCCAATGGTGAATCCCTGACGGCTCGTTGCGTGCACTTAACGTGCGATGGGGCCGCGCTCTTATCTAATCAACAGCACCTTGAGTGGTTGAACGAACGTCGAGACGATGCGGCGGCTGGCGTTTATGCGCAAGCCATGGCCGGGTTCATCAAATGGTTGATCCCCAGGCTCGATACGTTGCGAAGGAGCATGGAGGAATATACCACTGAACTGCGAAATTACTTCCGAGAGAAAGAGCCGACCTTACATCCCCGCCAAGCTGAAAACCTAGCTGATTTACTTGCCAGGTTCGAGTGCTTTCTCGCATTCGCTG
>JAEUIK010000543.1 GCA_016793185.1 Planctomycetaceae bacterium
GATGCGGTTGCCGGTCGCGCTGGGTGTCGGAGTTGCTGCTGCGTGTGGGCCTGTTCCGGGGGAATGGCTCATGCGGATCCCTTCGGTTGGCGGGTCGCGTTGGTGTCGGTCGGCAGGATATCAAACAAGCGCGAGACCAGTTGCCGATCGGGCGGGCTGCTCATGAGGCTGACGCCGATACCGGCCACGAGCGAGGCCAGCAGCCCCCAGCAGATCGGGTCGAGGCCGAGCAGGAAATGCGGACGAAACTTGCTGGCGACGCCGATCATCGGATCGGTTCCCTGCCAGCCCGCCACGTACAGCGCGAACACGGTCGCGGCGCCGCAGAGCATTGCCGCTTGAGCGCCCAGCGCCGTCGCTCGCCGCCAGTAGGCGGCCATCAGCGCGGGCACGAGGAAGGCCGAGGCGGTGCACGTGCCGCTGAAGACGACCAGCGCCTGCAGGTACTGCGGGGGACTGATGTTGGCCGCGACCGCCGCCAGCCCGATCGCGATGGTGACCCCGTAGGTCAACAGTCGCAGCCGCCGGTCGCTGGCATGCGGTTCGACAAAGCGTTGATAGACGTCGTGCACCAGGCCCGATGCGATCACGACGAGATACGTGCTGACCGTGGCCATGACAGCGCCGAACGGCGCGGCGAGGATCACGCCCGCGAGCAACGACCCTCCCGGCAAATCGCGCGTCGTCCAGAGGGCCATGCGCGGGATGACTTCGTCGGAGACCGCGAGGTTGGGCATGATGGCCCGCGCGGCGATGCAGATCATGATCAGCGGCAGGTAGATCACCATGTTGTACAAGGCCAGCACGATGATCGAGCGGCGGATCGTAGCCGTGTCTTTCGAAGCCATCACGCGAACCAGGCCGGCCGGCGAACCCATCCCGCCGAAGGTCCAGACGATGAAGAACGAGAAGCCCAAACTGATCGGCAGGAACGCGCGCCCATCAGTGGCATAGCCGGGACCAAACACAAAATCGGGCGAGGTGTTCTCGATTGCCGTGCGTGTGGCCGCTTCGAGGCCGTGGGCGGCGGGCACCGCCATCAGCACCAGCGCCAGGACGCCCACGAACATCAACACGCTTTGAAACAAATCGGTCCAGACCGACGCCAGAAAGCCGCCGATCATCGTGTACCCGACCACGGTGACCGAGAACACGATCAGGCCGATCAGGTAGGCGCGATCCCAGCCCGCGGGGCCAGCCGCATCCTCGGCCAGGGCCAGGACGCCCGTTCCCGGCCAGGAGAGCTTCATCAGGATCGCTCCGGCCTTGAACTGCGCGATCATCATGAACGACATGCAAAACAAAATCAGCAGCGACGCGACCAGGCCCACGCCGGGGCTGCCGAAGCGCTCGCGAAACAGGTCGGGCACGGTGATCGCGCCGGTCCGCCGCGAGAGCTGCGCAAAGCGCTTGCCCAGCACGCCAAATCCCGTGATCGGCACCATCATGTAGCCGGCGATCCAGAGGGCCACGATCCAGCCGTGCGAATAGACGAGCGAGGGAAAGCCCATGAAGGTGCCGCCGCTCTGCACAGTGGCGGTGAGCGCCATCGCCCACACACCCAGCCCGCGATTGCCGAGAAAGTATCCCTGCAGGAACGAGCCGCGCTCGACCGCGCGTTGCGCTATCGCGCCCAGCCAGACGCTGACGACAATCACGCTGAGCAGGGCGCCGAGAGTCGCGAACCCCGGCGCGATGGTCGTGGCGGCCGGATCGTTCATAGCGACTCCCGCCGATCGCCGGGCGACGTTCCCGAGTGCCGCGTGTCGCCATCGAACAGCGCCGGGCCTTCGAGCGGAGCCTCGGCGGCTTGTTCCAGCACGTCATCCTCGACGAACCAGAACGAGAACCACCACGAAGCAGCCAGGCAAGCCACCCAGGGCGCGAGAATTCCCCAAAAGACCCAGTCGGGAAACCCCCACACGAACGTGAGCGACTCGCCCGTGCGGCCGTAGCCGAACCAGGCGGCATAGCCCACGGTGTAGGCCACCGCCACGGCGGTGAGCGCCAGCGATGCCGCGGCTTCGCGGCGGGCGCTCTTGAGCAAGGGGTCTTCCGGCGGCGATGGTGCGTCGTGGACGGGGGGCATCCCAACCTGCGGCAAGAGGATCGGCGGCGTGCGAGCATTCGGAGCCGAACGGGCGGTACCCAGGATACCGGCCGCGCAGGTGTACGCCAACTACTTCGAGCTGCGCTCGGCCGCGTGGTTTCTTGCTTCAGCAGAGCGCAGATAAGCCACGGCCGTTGCCAGGACGGGGTCGCTCGCATCCTCGGCGCCGGCGGGAACCGAGATATCGGGACCAACGCCCTGGCCTTCCAGCAATTCGCCCGTCGGCAGGTAGTCGCGCCACGAAGGAACCAGCAGCGTCAGCCCCGGCGCGATCTCGTGAGGCTGCGGATTTGCCGAACTTCCGTACGAGCGTTCCCCAATGAGCCGACA
>JAEUIK010000549.1 GCA_016793185.1 Planctomycetaceae bacterium
CAACTCGCCAATCTCGTCGAAAAACGCTGTCCCTCCCTGAGCGTTGGCCAGCACGCCGGGCTTGGCCGAGCCGCCGCGCTGTTCGCCGAAAAGCTCGCGCTCGACCAGCGCCGGGCTAAGTGCGGCCACGTGAATGGGCACCAGGGGCCCCTGAGCCCGGAGCGAGTTCTGGTGGATGGCTCGCGCAACGAGTTCCTTGCCGGTACCGCTCTCGCCCGTGATGACGACGGTCGATTCGGTCGGGGCGACGAGCGCGATGCGCTTGAACAGCGCTTGCATGGCGGAGCTCTTGCCGATCAAGACCTCGCTCGCGCCGGGGCTGGCGGTGTCGGCAGACACCGGGCGTTTGGCCGGAGCAAGAGCACGTCGCATCAACTGCGCGGCGTCGTCCAGATCTAAGGGCTTGACCAGGTACTCGAACGCTCAATTCCCGTACTCGCGCACGGCCGTCTGCAGATCGCCGAAGGCCGTCATCACGATAATTCGCGGCGCCGGCGCTGTTCGTGCGAAGTCCGGCATGGCGGTCAGGCCGTCGACGCCCGGCAGGCGGACATCGAGGAATACCAGATCGCAGGGAGTTTCGGCCAGGATCTCCAGAGCTTCTTCGGCCGAAGCCGCCGTGAGGGCCTCATGACCTTCTTCGCGCGCCAGTCGCGCGAGTCCCCAGGCGATCGTCGCTTCGTCATCGACGACCAGGACGCTAGGCATGTTGTGGTTCCTTATGTTTGGCCGGGGGATTGTCCGAGTCCCGGGGCGCAGTGGCGGCATCGGGAAGCGCGCCGTGATTGGCCACGGCTCGTTCGCCCATCGGCTCGGACGTCGCGCCGGTCGCTGATGGCGCGGGGCCCAACGGCAGCGTGAACTCAAAACACGTTTCGTAGTCGAGCCGCGACCAGCGGAGTTGTCCGCCGTGAGCGGCTACGATTCGCGCCGCCACGGCCAATCCCAGCCCGACCCCTTCGGGCTTGGTGGTGCTGAAGGGCTCGAAGAGCGAATCGGCGATCTCCGGGCGTACGCCGCGTCCCGAGTCCAAGACGGCCAGCCGCAATCGGTCCCCGAATTCCGCGAGCACGAGGCGGACGCGGCCTCCCCGTTCGACGGCGTCCAGGGCATTGAGCGTGAGATTGATCAGGACCTGCCGAATCTGATCGGCATCGGCCGTGGCGCGGGCGCCCGCGGCGGGCACCTCGACCGCCAGCTCGACGCTGCGATGCCGGGCATTGGCCGCCACAAGCTGACGCACTTCGTCGACCACCAGCGCAAGATCGCAGGCTACTTGCCGCGGCTGCTGCGGTTTGCCCAACGCCAGGAAGCTGACGAGTTGCTCCTCGACCAGCTCGAGCTGCCGCAGGGCGACGTCGATGGTTTCCCGGTCGCTCGCCGAGCACGCGCGGCGATGGAGCTGGATCGCGAGGCGTGCGCCGGCGGCGCTATTGCGCATCTGATGAGCGAGCCCGCCGCTCAGCTGGCCGAGCAGCGTCAACCGCTCGCCCCGGCGAATCGCGCCGTGCAATTCGTCCAATTGGGCGGCCAGCCCATTGGCGGCCAGCGTGAGATCGCGCAGCTCGTCGTTCCGTGCGGGCAGCGTCGCAGCCACATAGCGGCCGGCCGCCAGGTCGGCCATCAGCTCGGCGATGCGCGAGATGGGGCGCGTGACGCGGCGCGAAAGCAGAATCGATAACCCGGCGGTGAACGCGGCGCCGACCGCGCCGATCAAGAGCGGCGGCAAGACGGCCTCGCGCCGTGCCCGACGCCAGGCGGCCTCGGGGTAAAGGACGTGCAGGTGGTACAACTCGCCCGCCTGAGCCGGACGCGCCAATTGGCTGACCCGATGGAAATACCATTCGCCCCCGAGATCGATTCGATCGAGGTCGCCGGGGCGCTCCGCGGCCGCTGGGGGGACGGGCTGCCAGCCCGATCGGTCGACACGGGTGGTGCTGGCGACGACCTGATTAGCGGAGTTCGTCAGGAGCAGCTCCGCCCCCGAAAGCCCCGCGATATTATCGAGAACCGGCTGCGTCAGCGGGAATGTCGTGGCTCGCAGCGTCTTGGCGATGCGCGCGACGTCGGCATCGACCCGTGCCGCCGCGTTGCGCGCGGCCATGCCGGCGGTGAGGAGGCTGATCACGACCAAGGTCACCACCAGCGTCGCGAGCATCGGCACGAGGACTTGATAGCGGAGCGGAAATCGCCGGCGGCCAGACACCGGTACTGCGGGGAGGCGGTCGTGATTGGCTGGGGTCTGCACTTGTGCCTCCGCCGCTCAGTCCGGGGCGACGGTGCCGCGAATGAGACGACTCCAGCGGCGCCGCACTGTGGCCGCTGGCGTTCCAACCCCGATGATACCACGCCCTCGACGCTTCTGCGACAAATGCCCGCGCAGCACTCAGGTCGGGGGGGATTGGCTCCGGGCATCTGTCGCCGCCGCGGCGACGACCTGCCGGCGAATATGTTGCAGGATGGCTTGCAGACCGCGCATCCGCACCATGCCGAGTGCTTCGACGAGACCCAGCTTGCTGAGAAGATCGGGACCGACCGCGAGCACGTCGGCGACGGTCGCGCCCGAGAACGCCTCGACGAGGATCGCCAGAAAGCCTTTGACGGTGGGGGACTCCGGGGCCGAATCGCCGTAGACCTGCACTCGCCCGTCGGTGACCTCCACCCACAAATAGACGGGCGTCTGGCACTCGTGGACGCGGTGGTCGCCCGCCTCGCGTTCGGCCTGAAAGCGCGCCGGGAGCGGGGGCAAGCTTTCGGCGAAATCCAACAGGGTTTCGAGCCGTTCGCGGACTTCGAGATCGGCGAATTCCTCGATGATCTCGGCGAGCCGCTGGCCGCCCGCTGCCGACTGACCCGCGTCGTGGCCTGGTGAATTCATCTCAACTCCGCAAGTCGAGCGCTCCTCGATCGGGCGCCTGGCCAATCGGTCGCGCCTACTGCGCCCCTTGTGCAATCGGCACCCCGACCAGGTTCCCCCATTCGGTCCATGAGCCGTCGTAGTTCTTGACGTTCGGGAAGCCGAGCAGGTAGTGCAACACGAACCAGGTATGGCTCGAACGCTCGCCGATCCGGCAATAGGCAATGATGCGGCTGCGCCGCTTCAGCCCGCACTCCTTGGCGTAGATCTTCTCGAGCTCCTTGGCGCTCTTGAACGTGCCGTCGTCGTTGGCCGCGCGGGCCCAGGGGACATTCTGGGCGCCGGGAATATGGCCGCCGCGCAGCGCCCCTTCCTGCGGATAGTCGGGCATATGCAGCATTTCGCCGGTAAACTCGCCGGGCGAGCGAACATCGATCAGCGGCTTGCCCCCGCGTTGATGCTTGAGCACTTCGTCGCGGAACGCCCGGATCGACGGATCGGCCTCCTGGGCCGTGTAGCTGGTCGCGGCATATTGGGATTCGGGGCCGCGGGTCCAGGCCCGGCCATCAAGTTCCCACCGCTTGCGGCCCCCGTTCATGATCAGGCACTTCTCGTGGCCGTAGAGCTTGAAGACCCAGAAAGCGTAGCAGGCCCACCAGTTGTTCTTGTCGCCGTAGAAGACGACGGTCGTATCGTTGGCGATGCCTTTTTCGCGGCAAAGTTGCTCGAATGCGGCGCGGTCGATGTAGTCGCGGACGACCCGGTGCTGAAGGTCGGTATGCCAGTCGATTTTGACCGCCCCTTCGATATGCCCTTGCTCGTAGAGGAGCACGTCCTCGTCGGATTCGACGATCCGCAGCCCGGCGTCGTGGCGGTGTTCATCGACCCACGCCGTCGACACGAGGACCTCGGGATGGGCATAGTCAGCAGCCATGGGACGCAACTCCTTCGCAGATGCGGATTCGACAGGTGGCCGGTGCGGGGTCTCGACCAATTCTGGCGGGTACGGGGCGACCTGTCCACCCACCCCCAACACGCCCTGCCAGGCGCGCGGCGGCAGCGACTGTAGAGCTACGACCGGCGCTCGTAAAGCGTCGCCGAAGGTTCGTGCCGGGTTCCCTGGGCGTCGGTCACGCAATAGCGCGCCGGGCCCCAGATCGCCACGCCGGCATGCGTGCCATCTTTGCCGAGCAGATAGAGCTGCAGATTGAACGTCGGGCGACCTTGCTGGTCGAGCAGCCGCGGTTCGGTGTGCTCGACGACGCGGCGGAGGATTGTGAGGCCCGCCTCGCGCGGCGCCAGACCGCCGCGCATCAACTCGACCGCGGCAAAGCTCGACAGGTTCTGCAGGTTCGCCTCGCCGCGCCCGGTGCTGCCGCACGAACCGATCTGGTTGTCGACATAGAGACCGGCGCCGACGATGGGCGAATCGCCAACGCGGCCCGGGAGCTTGAACGCCAGCCCGCTGGTAGAGGTGACACAGGAGATATCGCCGGCCGCGTTGATCCCGGCACAATGGATCGTGCCCGTGGGACGGCCGAAAAACTTCGCCACGTCGGGGTCGACTTCGGCGGCGGGCGGCGGCAGCCAGTCGTCCTGGTCGGAGAGTGTCTGCTTCCAATGGAGCCAGATCTTGCGCGACTTCTCGGTGAGCAGGTTCTCTTCCTGAAAGCCGTTGGCGAGCGCGAACTTCAAGGCGCCAGCGCCGACCAACAGCACGTGATCGGTCTCGCGCAGCACCAGCCGGGCGACCCGCGATGGATTGCGAATCCCTTGCAGCGCGGCGACGGCGCCGGCCCGATGCGTGGGTCCGTGCATCACGGCCGCATCGAGCTCCACGACGCCTTCCTCGTTGGGCAGGCCCCCGAGACCCACGGTGATATCCTCGGGGTCGTCCTCAATGAGATTGACCCCCGCAATCACGGCGTCGAGCGGATCGACTCCGGAAGCGATCAGCTCGTAGGCACGGCGCGTGGCGGCCAGTCCGTTGTCGGACGAGATCGCGCAGATCGGAACTCGGCCTGCCGGCGGCTGGGGGGGGAGTTTCGTGCTGGAAGGCTCGGCGGGCGGCTCTTGCCCCGCGGCCTCTTGGGCCGCGAGCGTCGCGATTCCGGCGACGGCCGCGTTCGTGAGGAACTCTCTGCGCGAGGAGCTCCCGCCCGAGGTTCTCATCGCTGCGGCCCCGGTCGGCGCAGCCGCTTCGGCCCGGCGGCGGCTCATGACTTCTTCTCCGGCAGACGGCGATACTTCTCGCGATACTTCTCCCAGAGGCGCTTGTGGCGATTGTTGAGGTCGACCTTGGCCCCTTGAATGAAGGCCTGTTCGACCTGCGTGAAGGTTTCGATCGGATCGCCGGTGGTGACGATCAAGGTGGCATCCTTGCCTGCGTCGAGCGAACCGACGCGATCGGCGACGCCCAGGATTTCGGCGGCCGACAGGGTGATCGCTCGCAATGCCTCGTCGCGCGGCAGCCCGTGGGCCGCCGCCGCACCCGCCTGGTACGGAAGATTGCGAATCGCGGTGGCGGAGTAGGGGCTGGCGATGCAGAACTTGACTCCCGCCTGGCGCAACCGCTCGGGCACGGTGAAGGGGGAATCGTAGGGGTCCGACTCGCGCTGCGGGAGCCGCTGGCAGGCCGCGACGATCACCGGGACGTTGTGTTGCTTGAGCAGCTCGGCACAGGCTGGCGCATCGTACCCGCCCAGGATGATCGCCTTGAACTTCTCGGCAGCGCACCAGGTGACGGCGGCCTGAATGTCGCTGCGATTCTCGGCGCCGATGATGAGCGGGAGCTCCCCGTCGAGCACGGTCCGCAGCGCCTCCCAACGCACGTCGCGGGGAACGCCTCCTGCGCTGCCGGCGGCCTGCTGAGCTCGATGGTAGGCCCGTGCGTCGGCAATGGCCTGTGTCAGCAGGTCGAAGCCCTGGTTGCCGCTCCCTTCTGCCACGCGTTCGCCCCGCGAGCTCGAACGGGCCCGGCTCGGCCCGATGTGTGGCCACGTCAGGTGCATGCCGATCGGCGCCTTGAGGGTCATGTCCTCGTAGCTCCAGCCGTCGAGCTGCATCAGGGCCGATTGGCCGGTCAGTAGTCCGCCGGCCGGACTGGCCAGCGAGAGGAGGACGCCGTTGGCGCGTGTGACGGGAATGATTTCGCTGTCGGGATTGAAGGCGACCTGCGCCTTGACGTTCGGGTTGAGCTGGCCCGTTTCGCTCGTGTCGATCGTGGCCCGGACCGAGTTGATTTCGACCAGTCCCAGATCACCGTCGGCATTGATTAAGCCGGGATAGACATGCTTGCCGGCGACGTCGACGCGCTCGGCGTCGGCCGGGATCTCGACCTGCGTTCCGACCGCGACAATCTTGCCGCCGGCAAAGAGCAGGGTCGCGTTCTCGAGGGCTGGTCCGCTGACTGGATGGACCGTGCCGCCGACCAGTGCGATGGGTTTGTCTTGCGGTTTGCCCGGCACCTCGGGATTCGCCCAGGCGCAGGGGGGCAGGATCGCCATACCCAGCAGGATCGCCAGCAGCAGAGAGCATGTGCTTCGCAGCATCGTGATTACTCGTCGCGGATTAGTTGAGATCAGCGGCATGGTCATGGTGATGAACGTCGTGGGAACCCTGTCCGTGGCCGTCGCGGTGCGAGTGGTGCGGACAGAACTCATCTTCGCGCGGCCACATCTCGCGCTCGCTGGCGGGCGTATCAGCGCCGGCCGGTTCCTCTCCCGAATCGAGCACCCGCTGCACCAGCGCCGCGCGCATCTTGTCGACTTCCGCGCGGCGGGCGAGATCGGCCTGGCGGTCGAAGTATTTGCGGCCGTCAATCCAGCTGGCTTCGCAATGGCTGTAGTTCGACAGCGGCGAGCCGCTCCAGACGACCAGGTCGGCGTGCTTTTCCGGTTCCAGCGAGCCGACCCAGCGATCGATGCGCAACTGGCGCGCGGGGTTGAGAGTGACGAACTTCAGGGCCTCGACGGGCGATACGCCGCCGTACTTCACCGCCTTGGCTGCTTCGAGGTTCAGCCGGCGCGCCAGCTCGGCGTCGTCGGAGTTGAAGGAGACCACCACGCCGGCGTCGTGCATCACGGCGCCGTTGTAGGGAATGGCGTCGAGGACTTCGAACTTGTAAGCCCACCAGTCGGAGAACGAGGAGCCGCCAACCTGGTACTGCGCCATCACGTCGGCCACCTTGTAGCCTTCGAGGATGTGCTGGAGCGTGGCGATCTGCACTCCGAACTCGGCACAGGTGCGCATCAACGCGAGAATTTCGTCCTGGCGATACGAGTGGCAATGGATCCAGCGCTGGCCGGCGAGGATCTCGGCGATCGCCTCGAGTTCCAGGTCGGTGCGCGGCGGCAAGCCGGTGGGGTTCCGCCGCCATTGCTCCCAGCGGAGGCGATAGGCTTGCGCGGCCAGGAACTCGTCGCGCACGATCTGTTCGACGCCCATGCGCGTTTGCGGATAGCGGCTCGTATAGCGCTCGCCCCAGTTCGCTTGCTTGACGTTCTCCCCCAGGGCGAACTTGATGCCCTGCGGCGCTTCCGCGAATTTCAGCTGCTCGGGCAAGGCGCCCCAGCGGAGTTTGATGACCTGGTTCTGGCCGCCGATCGGATTGGCCGAGCCGTGGAGGATGTTCGAACTGGTGACTCCGCCGGCGAGCTGCCGGTAAATGTTCACGTCGTTCGAGTCGATAAAGTCGCCGATCCGGACCTCGGCGGTAATCGCCTGGGCCGACTCGTTGACGCCGCCGTCGGTCGCGATGTGCGAGTGGCAGTCGATGATCCCGGGGGTCAGATGCTTGCCCGTGAGGTCGATCACGATCGCCCCCTCGGGCGGAGCGATCTCTTTGCCCACCGCTTTAATCCGGCCCGCTTCGACGAGTACCGACGCGTCTTCCAGAATTCCCTGCGGACCGCAGGTCCAAACCGTCGCGTGCTGGAACAGCACCAACTTGGGCTGCTCGGGGGGAGCGGCGACTCCCCAGGCGCCTAAGGGGTAATTGACGGGGTAGAGCGCCCGGCGCTTCGCCAGCTCGCTCTTGTCGCTGGGCTTGGAGTTCGCGGGCGCGGCGGGTTTGCCCGACGATGGATTCTCGGCTTCGCTCGGAGCTTGACCGGGCTGCGCGGAAGCCCCTTCGGGCACAGCCTTGACTGCCGGCTCCTCGGCGGGCGCGGGTGCGGCGGCATCCGCGGAATTGCCCGCGACTGCCTGTACGACGGGCTGGTTCGCCTCGCGCCCCGCGCTGCGAGCCGCGTCGCCGTCGGGACCGACGGGCTTGACGACCGGTTCGACCGCGGCGTCTGCAGGCTCTGTGCTTCCCGGTTTTTTCTCTTCACCCTCTTGCTCCGGCTTCGCGTTCGGAGAGGGTGAATGCGCGGCAGTGCGCTTGACAGCCAGTCGCTGGCGTTCACCCGTCGGCCAGAGGATCTCGCCGACGCCGGTCAGGGCACCCTCGGCAGTCTGCGTGAGCGCCGCCGAGAACTGCACCATGCCGGGCGTCCCGACGTCGTCTCCCTTGTACGAGCCTGTCAGCTGTGTCTCTTGCGTCGCTGCCTTGGTGAGCTTGGCTTTTTTCTCCCCCAGCGAGATGGTACCGGTGAGCTTGGCTGGTTCCCCCTCGAGAACCAAGATGGCGGTCTGTTGTTCGCCGGTCGGGCTGGAGTAGGCGAATTCCCAAGTTCCCCGGGCGTCGACGGTCGGCACGGACTCGATCTCATAGCGCGTGCCGTCGACCCAAGTCGCGAGGATCTTCGTCTTCTTGTCGAAGAGGTCACCGCTGGCAATGACCAGCGAGGCTGACTTGCCCGGTCGAATGGCTCCCAGACGATCGGCCAGGCCCAGCAGTTCGGCCGGCGCGGAAGTCAGGGCGCGGAGCGCTCGATCCGCCGGCAGACCTCGATCGACCGCCTTGCGGACGGCCGCGAGAAAACCACCAACTTCCTTCAGACCATGGGCCGTCAGCGCGATGGTCACCCCCGCGCCATCGAGCCGCGCCGCATTCTCCGGGGCAATGTCCCAATGCAGCAGATCGTGCAGCGACGCAGCGACGCTCTTCTCGACCGTCGAGACGTCCGGCGGCTGAGGAAAATTCAACGGGACGATCACGGGCCGACCGGTGGCGCGGACGGCGTCGAGGTGCCAGTACTCTTGTCCGTTCCCACGCACGATCACCGGCAAGCCAAACTCGGTTCCCAACCGGTCGGCGCGGAAGAAATAGAGGTCGTAGGGGGCATCGATCACGCACGGCAGCCGGCCGGCACGCGCCGCGCTCAGAGCCTCGAGCGCATCGTTCTGCTCAGGTCGCGCCAGTCCCGGTTGTTCGAAGTACGCGAGCCGCGCCTGGGCGTACCACTCCGCGTCCAGCAGCGCCTGGCGCACGAGCGTATAGGCGCCCATGGGCGAATTGGGATACGAGTCGCGCCCCCGCGAGCGGATCGTCGGTTCAAGATGCAACGCCACGGGCGCCCTGACGACTGCCCGGCGCGGCGCTTCGTCACCCGTCGTCACGACCGCGCTGGTTCCCTTGATCAAGCCAGCCGACGGCAGGATCTGCCGCGCGACGATGCCCTGGCTGCGATACTTCTTGTTGAGGGCGCTGTCGGGTTTGTACCCTTGCTCGGCACGCGCCTGCGGAACAATCAACGAGTTCCAGTAGCCGGGCCCGCCGTCGCCACCCTCGGGCACCGTGACTTCGCTATAGGCGTCGATCAAGCCAGGGTAGAGGGTGGCTCCCTGGAGATCCCACACGCGCGCATCAGCCGGAGTCGGAATCCCGGCTCCCACGGCTACGATCACGCCGTCGCGCAGCACGACGGTGCCGCGTTCGAGCACTTCGCCGGGGGCCACGACGATGCGGGCCCCGACCAGGGCGTGCGCCGTGGGGGTGTTCTGGTGAAGGCCCGTGGTGGGTTCGGTCGTCGGACTCTGCGCGAGCAGGGCATCGCCCGATACGCTGGCGAGCGCGAGGGTCAGCAACAAGACGGCGCTGTGGATCGGGCGTTGGGCTCTGATCATGGACGAGCAGACTCCGCAGGCGGGCAAAGAGCAAGCAACGCGCGGGCGCGGTTGCCGGGGTTCGGCCCCTGAGTCTTGGCGACCTCGCCCGCGAAGTCAAATATTACCTTCCCGGCGGGTCGAAGATTGGACCGGCGGCAAGTGCGCTCCGGGTCGCGGCGCCGTGGGGCCGCAGAATCGCGTGGATTGTCGCGATTGGAACGAATTGGAGATGGGCCGAGTGGACCGCGCCGGCGACTAGCCACCTAGTGCCGCCAGCAGCAGCCCCGGTAGCTTGAAGAGGCTCGGGCGATGGTACAACTCGACGACCTTCCAGCTCACGC
This sequence comes from Planctomycetaceae bacterium, assembly GCA_016793185.1. Lineage (GTDB taxonomy): Bacteria > Planctomycetota > Planctomycetia > Pirellulales > JAEUIK01 > JAEUIK01. The sequence continues at coordinate 10,192 of JAEUIK010000549.1, forward strand.
GCTCGCCGCTACGATTCGAGGGGAACCAGAGAGGTTTGGGCCACATGGTGAGGGGGCCTTCGAGCACGGTCTTCTCGGCTTTGTCGAACATATAGCTGTTGTGAACCCAGCCGATGCCGCTTTGGGGATCGTGCATCGTGCCGCCCGGGTAGCCGCCCCAGGGGGGGCTCATCAGGGCATACGACAGCGCCGGCCAGTGGTTGATGCCGATCGTGCCATAGCGCAGGTCCGCTAACGCCTTCTGGAAGACCGCCTCCTGGGCCGGTGACTTGCGGAACGTCGGGTGAACCATGAGCGCCGCGCCGAGAGTGCCCCACAGGCGCCGATTCGCGAACTCGACGGCGCGCTCGAGAAAGCCCGCCTCGCTGGGAGCATCGATCGCTGTCTCGGCGAAGACGCTCACGAAGGACTCTTCATCGAAGTACAACGGGTCGCGCTCGGGATGGACGTCGGGGACCATCGTCCACGGGCAGGCTCCGCCCGAGCACTCTCCCGCCTGGGGGCCGGCGAACTTCCGATAGCGATCGAGTGCCCCCGGATAGTAAGCCCGGCGGAACGGAACGTTGTTCAGCACTTCCTTGAGATAGTTCAGGAACTTCTGCCGGCCGGGCCACTGCTTCGACGTCACGATCATCTTCGTCGCGATGCAGTTGAACGACGCGTTGTTGGTGATCGACGAGGCGAGGTTCTCCGCCTGGAAACGCAACTCCTTGTCGGTATACGGGCCCGGCACCACGATCCAGGGAGTGACGTTCCCCAACTCGCTGGTGATGGCCTTCTTGAGCAGCGGATCGTTCTGGGCCTTGCGGCGCTCGCGCTCTTCCCCGGGCGGTCCCCACACGATCGTATCGTGCGAATAGACCGATCCGGTGATATGGACTTCGTCGACGGCTGGGTGATTGATGGCATACGCGCCGACATCGGCGCCGCCATAAATGATGCGCAGGAATCCCGCGTCGATCAGCGGCGCGAAGGCCCGCGCAAAGATCGGCCCGAGGTATTCGTTGACCGGATTCATCTTGAGCAGGACGACCTTGCCTTCGTGGAAGAGCTTGCTGAAGGCGTCGGTCGGGGCGATGCTCGAGACGTTGCCCGCACCCAGCACCAGCGACAGTCCTTCGGCGACGCACCCCTGGCGGTAGT
>JAEUIK010000554.1 GCA_016793185.1 Planctomycetaceae bacterium
GTGAGCGAGCATCGCGTCCGGTTCTATGAGACGCAGACCCTGACAAAGACGCGCGACGGCCAGGTGCTGGTCAATGGACTCCCGCACGGCCGGGACGCCGGGGAGGCCGATTTCTTTCCCGTCGGCCAGATCGAACGCCTGCCGAGCGGCGACACGGCGACAGGGCCCCTCGGTCCGCTCGCCTATTTGCGGACGCTGGAAGACAGCCAGGTCATGTTGTGGAGCAAGGATCCGGCCACAATCGTGGCGGAAGATGGCTCCACGACGACGATCTACTACCCGCATACTGTCTGGGGCGACGACCTGCTGGTGCCGGGGCGCAGTCCTACCTTTCAGGGGATCCGCGGCAGCGCGCTCTGGCCGAAGCTCAACTTCATTTCGCTGATGCTGGCGCTCTTCGGCGGCACCGCTTCGCTCCCGCATATCTTGATTCGCTACTACACGGTCAAGGATCAGGCCGCCGCGCGCAAGAGCACCGTAGTGGGCATCGCGACGATTGGATTCTTCTATGTGCTGACGTTGTTCTTGGGATTGGGAGCCATGACCAGCGGGGTGATCGATGTCACCAGCTCCAACAACAACATGGCCGCGCCGCTCTTGGCCAGGAGCTTCGGCGAACTGTTGTTCGCGATGATCTCGGCGATCGCGTTCACGACGGTGCTCGGCACGGTCAGCGGCCTGATCGTGGCCGCCAGCGGCGCGGTCGTGCACGATTTGCTCACCAGCGTCGCCGGCCTGCAGCTGACCGATCACGAGAAAGTCCGCGCCGGAAAATGGGCCGCCGCGCTCGTGGGCCTGCTGGCCATCGGGCTCGGAATCCTCTTCGAGCAAATGAACGTCAGCTTCCTGGTGGGCTGGGCCTTTAGCGTCGCGGCGTCGGCCAACCTGCCCTCGCTGGTCATGCTCTTGTTCTGGAAAGGCACCACCAAGCAGGGAATCACCGCGGCGATCCTGGTGGGGATGACCGCGGCGCTCGGTTGGATCCTCTTAAGCGGCGACACGTTCAAGGATGTCTATCAGCTCCCGGCCGAGAACGCGCTGGTGCCGTTCAGCCAGCCGGGGATCGTGACGATCCCGCTGGGATTCCTGGTCTTGATCGTGGTCTCGCTGCTGACGCGCCCAGCCGAGATGCGGACCCCGCGCTGAAGCACGCAGGAGCGACGCTTGTCCGAACTGAAGCACATTCCGGCCGAAATCGACGACGAGACGTCGGATGTCTCCTGGAGCCACGCCGCGCTGGTGCTCGTCGGGTTGATCCTGGTCGTCAATGTTGTTTTGTTGGCGATGGGACGCGAGTATCTCAGCGACTCGGGCTTTGGCGTCTGGACCGGCGCCTGGACGAAAGATACGTCGCAATGGATCGCCGATCCCTATTCGACATCGCACGTCCTGCATGGGATCTTCTTCTATTGGTTGCTCCTGCCGTTGGGCCGGTGGCTGGCGGCCCCGGCACGGCTCGTCGCGGCGACGTTGATCGAATCGAGCTGGGAACTGCTGGAGAACTCGCCGATCATCATCGAGCGTTACCGGGGGGCCACCGCCTCGCTCGACTATTTCGGCGACAGCGTGCTGAACTCGACCTGCGACATTCTCTGTGCGATGCTCGGGTTCTGGCTCGCCTGGCGCTTCGGCTGGAAGTGGATGCTGTTGCTGGTCGTCGTCGTCGAACTATCGATGTTGGTGCTCGTCCGCGATAACCTGACTCTCAACGTGTTGATGCTCGTCTGGCCCAGCGAGACCATCAAGGCCTGGCAGATGGGGAGGTGACCGATGCGGAAGTTCTGGAATTCGCGCCGCCACGCCGGCACGGGCGCTGGGGTGATTGCGATCCTGGCGGCCTGCGCGTTGTGGCTCGAGACGGCGGCGGGCGCGCCCAACGTCATTCTCATGGTCGTCGACGATCTCGGCTGGGCCGACCTGGGCTGCCAGGGCAGCACGTTTCACCGGACTCCGCATCTCGACCGGCTCGCCAGCCAGGGCATGCGCTTTACTCAGGCCTATGCCGCTTGTCCGGTCTGCTCGCCGACACGCGCCGCCGTAATGACCGGCAAGTACCCAGCGCGCGTCCACCTGACCGATTGGCTACCCGGACGTCCCGACCGCCCCGATCAGCGGCTCAAGCGCCCCGAGTTTCGCCAGGAGCTGCCGCTTGAGGAGGTGACTATTGCCGAAATGCTGCACAGCACCGGCTATGCCACGGGCACGATCGGCAAGTGGCACCTCGGCGGGGCCGGCTTCGAGCCGACACGGCAAGGCTTCGATCTGAACGTGGCGGGCGACCAGGCCGGCAGTCCCGTGAGCTACTTCGCCCCTTACCAGCGACGGGACCGCTCGATGCCGGGGCTCGACGACGCGCCATCGGGCGAGTATCTGACCGACCGATTGACGACCGAGGCCGAAAAGTTCATCGAGGCCCATCGGCGGACCCCCTTCTTTCTCTATCTGCCCCATTACGGCGTGCACACTCCCCTGATGGCCAAGCCCGAGATGGTGGCCGAGTATCGGGGCCGGCGTCCGCATGGATTGCAGGCAAATCCCACCTATGCGGCGATGCTCGAGAGCGTCGACCAGTCTGTCGGTCGGCTGATGCAGAAGCTCGACGAGCTGCAATTGGCTGAAAACACAATCATCTGTTTCACCTCTGACAACGGCGGGCTCGCCACGACTGAAGGAGACAAGACGCCCGCCACGCACAACGCGCCGCTGCGCGAAGGCAAGGGCTATCTCTACGAAGGCGGGATTCGCGTGCCGCTGCTGATCAAATGGCCGGGAGTGATTGAGCCGGGCAGCACTTGCGTAGCGCCGGTGAGCAGCATCGATCTCTTGCCTACGATCGCCGCAATGTGCGGCGCTGCGGTGGGGGCGGAGGTCGACGGCGAGAGCCTCGTGCCGCTGCTGCGCGGCTCGGGCGAGTTGGTCCGGGATACGCTCTACTGGCATTATCCCCACTACAGCAACCAGGGAGGCCGCCCCGGGGGGGCGATCCGGCGCGGAAACTTCAAGCTCATCGAGTACTACGACACGGGTCGTCTCGAGCTCTTCGACGTCGTGCAGGATGTGAGCGAGAATCGGAACCTGGCCGACGAACAGCCTGAGCTTACGCGCGAGCTGGCCGCAGCGCTGGGCGCGTGGCGCAGCGCCGTCGGCGCGCAGATGATGACGCCAAATCCCGACTACCTGCCGAATCCTCCGGGATCCAATGGGGTCATCGCCCTGCACGCCTCGACGGCCGAAGTTCATGGCCGACAGTTGCGCTATGAGCCGCTACCCCACAAACGCACGCTGGGATTCTGGACCCGCGTCGAAGATACGGCCAGTTGGGAGTTCACGCTCCACGAACCGGGAAAGTTTCGCTGCCTGGTGCTGCAAGGTTGCGGTCCCGGCAGCGGGGGGAGCGAGGTCGAGATTCGCGTGGGCAAGAGCGTGGCGACGATGACGGTCGCCGCCACGCGCGGCTTTCAGGACTTCGTCGAGCGCGAGATCGGCACGCTCGAGATCGCCCAGGCCGGCCGGCATACCTTGACGGTACAGCCTCGGACGAAGCCGGGACCTGCCGTCATGGACTTGCGGCAGGTCAAACTGGTTCCGCTCGGCAAGTCGTAACGCGTTTGCCGGATCCGCGCAGCGATCGTCGGCGCGCCGGGTCGCAGAGGGAGACCACTTGACGATGCCAACCTTGATCGCACATCCGACCGGCAATTACCGGTTTCTCCCGGGCATCGCCCCCTACTCCTGCGGAGTGGTAGCTGATCCGGGGTTCGAGGTCGTCCATGTGGCGCTCCAGCAACCGCGCGACTGGTTCGACGGTTTCGAATTCGTCGAACGGTTCCTGCAGCGGCAGGCGCGACCGCGGGCGGCACTCTGCGCGATGGAACTCCGCTCGCCGTCGCCGTTCACGATGCAGGGGTTCATCGAGTTCAATCGCGAGTATTGCGCGGTGCTCGAATCATGGGGTGTCTTTGTCGAGGGGCAGAACCCGATCGCCCGCACGAACGTCGCGCCGGTGGGCTGGAACTCGAACGCCCCGCAGTTGGTGGGCTTCTCGTTCGTGCGCCCCAATCCCGAGCTGGCCCGCCCGACCTGGATCGTGGCCGGCGCGGGGGAATTGCGGGAAGGGACGCTCGTGGACGACGGAATCATTCGTCGCGGCGAGACGTCTGGCGACGCGATTTTCGAGAAGGCCCGCTACGTCGTGCAGGTGATGTGCGCGCGACTCGCGGGCCTGGGAGGCTCGTGGAGCGAAGTTTCGCGAGTGTCGGCCTACACCATCCATTCGCTCGATCGGGTCTTGGCCGAGCTGCTCTTGGGCGAGATGCCTGCCGTGGCCCGCAGCGGCGTGCGCTGGCTCTATTCCCGACCGCCGGTGATCGATATCGAATTTGAGATGGACCTGCAAGGAGTGGTCACCGAGTGGCTCGTCTGATGGTGCCGCCAGCTGGTCATCGTGTTGTCCCCTGGGTTGCCGAAAATGTTGACGGGCGCGTCTGGGCGTCCGAAGATAGGCCGCAAAGGCGTCGGCGCTTGTACCGCGCGCATCCACTCACATTCAGGGAAGCCTTATCATGATCCGCCGCAGTCTGTTGCTGTTGCTGTTGATCTGCCTGCCGACCGTCGCGCTGGCGCAAGCTCGGCGGCAGAATCGGCCCGCCCCGGAGCGCCCCGAACCGACCGCGGCCGACTTCGCCTACGGGCAGGATTCGGAGCGGCAGAAGTTCGACTTCTGGCAGGCCAAGTCGGACAAGCCGACCCCGGTCGTGCTGTTGATTCATGGCGGCGGCTGGATGGGGGGCGACAAGTCGGGCTACGGCACCAAAGCGATTCAGCCGTTTCTCGACCAGGGAATCTCCGTCGCCGCGGTGAACTATCGCTTCATCCTGCAGGCCATGGAGGATGGCGTCGAGCCGCCGGTCAAAGGTTGCCTGCACGACGCCGCCCGAGCCCTGCAGACGATCCGCTCGAAGGCCCAGGAGTGGAATCTGGATCCCACCCGCGTCGGCGCCACCGGCAGCTCCGCCGGCGCCTGCACGTCGCTGTGGCTCGCACTGCACGACGATCTGGCCGATCCGAACAGCAGCGATCCCATCGCCCGTCAGTCGAGCCGCCTGACCGCCGCAGCCGTGGTGGGGGCGCAGACGTCGCTCGATCCGCGGGAACTCCGCGAGTGGATCCCCAATTCGATCTACGGTGGACACGCGTTCGGCTTCGCCCAGAAGGGGCGCACCCGCCCCGAGGAGTTCGACCTGTTGATCGCCAATCGCGCGAAGGTCTTGCCCTGGATCAAGGAGTATTCCCCCATCGAGTTGGTCACGACGGACGATCCGCCGATCTATCTCGACTACCCGAACCAAAAGACGCCGCCGGTACTGGGACAGGCCGAGAAGGATCCCACGCACTCGGCGATCTACGGCGTCAAGTTGGCCGAGAAGCTGGCTGGCGCTGGCGTCGAGGCCGTCCTCGCCTATCCCGGGCATGAGGACACGAAGTACGGCTCGGTGAACGCCTTCTTGATTCAGAAGCTGAAGGGGAAGTAATTCCTCCCACGGGGCCCGCTACCCCGAGCGTGGACAGTCGCCGAGATCCGTGACCTCGGTGATCGCGAGCGATGACGATCCGGCCGCCAACCGCTCACGACCACGCCACGTACCGCGGTTCCTTGCGCGTTGGCGAGAGAACGAGCACCGCCCGCTTGCCGTCGGTGAAGTACGGGTCGCCGGTCAGGTTGTGCCGGGGGGCCTTGGCCGTGCATGGTCCGACGCCATCGACATAGCCCGCCGCCTCGACGCGCTCGGCCTGCAGCAGATCTTCGATCACGTAATCGCGGGCTTCGTCGACGTCCGGATCGATCCGATGCGTCGTCAGGTTCCAGGTGCGCCAGGTGAAACGGACCCCGATATCCCGGCTCACCTGGCCGACCCAGACCGATTTGCCGCGCAAGGTGAGCGGCGTCAGCCAGAGTCGCAGATGCAGCCGTTCGTTGATCGAGCGGCGCGTGCGCTGCAGGGCGATGTCCTGATTCCGTCCGAAGAGATGCAGCGAGCTGACGGGAGAGTAGCGGTAGTTCGAACCGAGCAGGAACGCCCTGAAGGTCTTCCAGCAGGTCATCAGCGTGATCGTCTCGCTCTCGTCCCAACGGGCGGCAAAGGCGCTCAACAGGCTGTCGAAGTCGGCGATCACGACCAGGTTCACGGGATCGCCGAGGCGGGTGTCGCGGGCGTTATTCGTGGCCGGCGGCATTTCCGTCAGCCGGGTGACAAGCGTGGCCACGTTGCAATCGACCAGCGAGCTGGCCGGCACCAGCGTGGCAAAATCGCGCCGCAGGTAATCAGCCGCGATCCCGGGCACCGGGATCGCGAACGTGAAATCCACGCTGGCGTGCAAAGCGTGCTCGGTCGGGGGGGCCTTGGTGGCGGCGTCCTCGCTGGCGGCAAGCTCTGTGGCGCCGTTCTCCAGGGTGCTGGCCAGCGCGTGCAGGCAGACGTGTACGACCTTGGTGCCGGAGTCCAGCGGGGTGAAGACAAAACCTGCGTTCGATGCTCCCGGGGGGATCGGCCCTAGCCGGAATCCTTGCGCCCGGAAAAATTCGTCCATCCGCCGATTGGCGAAGTAGGCGGTGATCAGCTTCAGCGGCAGCAGCGCCAGCAACGGGTAGAGCAGGTAGGCGACGAATCCAAAGGCCGAGAGCCGCTTGAGGATGGAGAAGTGATTGACCCCCGCCGCCTCGAGCGGCGTGTAGTAGTTCGGGTCAATGTTCACCAACTGCAGCCTGAGGCTCGAGCGCGAGCGATTCTGGACGCGGAGATAGACCGGCTGCACGCCCCGCTTGGCCACCGCGATGCCGAAGTACTTCTCGCTTTCGGCCGCGTCGAGAACGGCCACGGTCACCTCGGCCATCTCGTTCTGCTGGGTTTGGGCGCGGTCGAGAAACGAGCGTGCCTCGGGCTGCGGCGAGTAGGGAGTGATGAACAACCGGCCGAGCCGGGCGAGATAGGAATCGGTCAAGGCGTGCGTCCGCGGCGAGAATCGCGCCGGCGACTGGCCGCTCGTCCCCAGCGGACCAGGGCGCCGCGCCGGCATCGGCGGAGTTTAGCAGATCCGGCCGGCGTTCACTCGGGGGACTTCGCCGCAGCGGCTTTCGCCCGCGCCCGCTCGGCCCGGGCCTGGGCGCGCTCGGGCTTCTTGGCCTTCGGACTTCCCGCCTCCGCGATGATCGGGGCTGGCAGGTTGGCCAGGAGTGCGTCGAACCGCGCCCGGGCCGCCACCGCCTCCGGCTCCTGGCTGCCAGTGACGTCGCGGTAATCGCGTCCGTCGCGGCGCTCGCCGCAATCGTAGAGCCGGCCGAGCTGGTGCGGCGAGTTGTCCTCGAGCAACCAGCGTTTGTCGCGGAGGATCCGCCGGTCGCCGAGATAGCTGAAGATCCACTCACGCCGCGGTCCCGCGCGTCCTTCGACCAGGCTCACGAAGCTGCGGCCATCGATGGGGCGGTCGTCCGGGAGCTGGGCGCCTCCCCATTCCGCCAGCGACGGGAAAACGTCGGAAAGATCGACCAGCTCGTCCGAGGTGCCGACCGCTTTCACCCGGCCGGGGCAATTGACGATCAGCGGAACGCGCGCCCCCAGCTCGGTGGCGTCCCCTTTACCTTCGCCGCCGGTGCCGTTGTCGCCGGTGAAGATCACGATGGTGTTTTCGCGCAGCCCCAGCTCATCGAGGGCATCGATCATCCGGCCGACGAGCTTGTCGACGTACTCGACGTTGGCCTGGAAATTCGCTTTCGAGTTGACGGCGCGGTCCGATTCGCTCTTGGTCGTGTCGGGCGTGGTGAACCAGGGGCCGTGCGTCTGGCACATCGAGTAGTAGGCACAGAACGGCTCGGACTTCTTGCGCCGCATGAAGTCGATGAGAAAATCGGTGAACAGATCCGGCCCGAAGTCGTTGGGCTGGGTGGGAACGTACTGGCCGTTGCGCACCAGCGAGGGATGCCAGTACCGCGCGAGCTTCTCCTTGTTCCCCTCGAACCCCCCCTGATAAACGGTGCCGGGAGGCAGGTTATGCCGGTAGGCCCACATCAGGTACTCGTCGAAGCCGCTGTCGTGGATCAGGGTCGGGACCTTGCCCGAGAGCTGCCACTTGCCGGCCAGCGCCGTGGCGTAGCCGCGAGTTTTGAGCAGCTCGGCAAACGTGAGGTGATTGGCGCCGATATCCTCGACCGGTGAGTCTGGATCGGGGCCGCCGCGCTTGCCGGCGAAATTGTAAACGCCGTTGTGGCAGCCGTACTGCCCCGTCAGCAGCTCGAATCGAGTCGGGTGGCAGAGTGGCGTCGCATAACAGGTCTCGAACCGCACGCCGGTGCGCGCCAGCTCGTCGAGCCGGGGCGTGCGGTGCCGGGGGTGTCCGTAGCAGCTCAGTTCCTTGGCTCCCAAGTCGTCGGCCAGGATCAGCAGGATATTGGGAGGCCGGTCGTCGGCGGCGCGGCCGACCGCGGACGGCGCGACAGCCGCGACGACCGCGATCAAGCCGATCCAATGTTTACGGCTGCACATCATTGCGATTCCCCCGGCAACGGCTGCCGCGCAGTCTAGGCCTTCGGCGCCTTCGCACCCGCCTTGAACTCGTCGAGCGAGAGCGACTCGTCGGTATTCTTGTCAAGCGTCTTGAAACGCTTGGTGGCCTTCTCCTTCGCCTTGTCAGTCTTCTTGCCGATGAACTCGTCCAGCGACAGCTTGCTGTCGCTGTTCTTGTCGAGCCGCGCGAAACGCTCTTCCGGCGACTTGGCGGGTTTCTTCGGCGCAGCCAGGGCGGGCGCGCTCACCAGCGAGAGCGCCACGGCAGCGCACACCAAACGGGTCAGCAATCGAGACATGCTTCCATCTCCATAAAAAAGGGCAACGGGAAAATGGGTCAACGACCGAACGAGCCCATGCGCGGACGATCGGCCAGGGTGTTGACCCACGGGCCAAACATCCCTCCGCCGACGTGAGCGCCGACTGGAGTGATTTAACCCGCGGGAGTGGGCCGGGTATCGCCCGGAATCGCTACTTTTTCAGCGCCCCGCGGCGGCCGCAGGCTCGGTCCACACGCCGCCCCCCTCCTGTAGCCGGCCTCGGTGAGGCCGGTCCCTGTCTTCTGCAGACGGGCTCTGTAAGCCCGACCGGGCGAAGATTAAACCACCAGGAACACCAAGACCACGAAGGAAGAATCTAATTTCAGCCGCTGCTCATTCTCCCCTTCGCGCCCCTCGTGACTTCGTGGTATTCCCCTCCCCCCGTGCCTTTCACGGAAAGCCCCCATCCAGCGACGGCATGGCCATCCGAACCAGCTTCAGCTAGCTCAGAATCTCGCGCACGACACGGCCGTGGACGTCGGTCAGTCGAAAGCTGCGGCCGGCGAACCGGAAGGTCAATCGCTCGTGATCGAGTCCGAGCAGGTGCAGCAGCGTGGCGTGCAAGTCGTGCATGTGAACCTTGTCGCTGACGGCGCGATGTCCGAACTCGTCGGTCGCCCCAAACGCGAAACCGGGCTTCACTCCGCCGCCGGCGAGCCAGACCGTAAAACCGCTCGGGTTGTGATCACGGCCGGTTCCATTCTGCTGGGCGTAAGGGGTGCGGCCGAACTCGCTGCCCCACCAGACGAGCGTGTCGTCGAGCAGCCCCCGCCGCTTGAGGTCGGCCAGCAATCCGGCGATCGGTTTGTCGACAGCCTGGGCGTGATCGGCATGCTTGGGCAAATTGGAGTGCTGATCCCAGGCGGGATTCGCGGTGTTGTCGCCGTAGGTGACTTGCACGTAGCGGGTGCCCGCCTCCGACAGGCGCCGCGCCAAAAGGCATTGTCGGCCGAAGTTGTCGGTCGCCTTGTCGCCGATTCCGTACAGGGCGAGTGTCTCGGCGGTTTCTTCGCCGAGTTCGAGCACGTGCGGCGCGTTCTGCTGCATTCGCCAGGCCAGCTCGAAGGACTTGATGACGGCTTCGTATTCGGCATCGCCCGGCGATCCCGACGCCTGCGCGGCGTTGAACTGCTGGATCAATTCAAAGTCGCGGCGACGGCGCTCGTCGCGATTTGCCGCGGCATCGAGATTCCGGAAGCGGCTCTCCGCCGCGGGACGTCCTGCCTTGCCCAAGAGGGTTCCCTGATATTCCGTGGGCAGAAACGCGCTGCCATAGTTGCGCGGTCCGCCGTTTCCCGAGGAAGCGCCGATCGACACGAAGCCGGGCAGGTCCTCGTTCTCGGTTCCCAGCCCATAATTGATCCACGACCCGACCGAGGGGCGAATGAAATTGGTCGAGCCACAGTGGAGGAAGAGCGTTGCCGGACCGTGGGCCACTCCCTCGGTGTGCAGCGAATGAATCAAGCAGAGGTCGTCGACGGCTTGGGCGGTGTGGGGGAACAGCTCCGAAACCCAACGCCCCGACTCGCCGTACTGCCGGAATTTCCAGGGAGACTTCATGACCCGGTGGTGCGAGCCGCGTTTGCCGGTGTTGGCCAGCACACGGTCGTCGTCGAAAGGCATCTGCCGGCCGTCGTCGACCGCCAGACGGGGCTTGTAGTCGAACGAATCGACATGGCTGGGCCCCCCCTGCATGAACAAGAAAATGACCCGCTTGGCCCGCGGGGCGAAGTGCGGGGCGTGCGCAACTTCGAGCGGTGCCGCCGCGGAACGGCGCGCCGTTAAGCCCGCAGCCGCCAGGTAACCGAAACCGCACCCGACGGTGCGCAGGAGCTCGCGGCGCGACAGCAGCGAAAGTGCCTGAGATCGATCGGTCATCGTGCTCGTCCGCTAAGACTAATCCACATAGCGAAAATCCAAAGAGGCGATCAGCGCGTGCATGATCGGCTGCCAGGCGTCGGCCGATTCCGGGTCGTCCGCCGCCTCGAGTTGACGAATCACTAGTTGCAGTTCGGCCGGGTGCGGTTTCCGCCCTAGCGCCCGGCGAAACGCCAGCTCGATTCTTGCTTCCGGCGTCAGTCCAGGGTCGCGGCTGATGCGCACGGCCGCTTGCCGAGCCCGGGCGACGACAAAGGGATCGTTCAGCAAGAATAGCGCTTGTGGGGCCACCGTGCTCACGCTCCGACAGCCGGTGACGACGCTGGTGTCGGCAAAATCGAATACCTCGAACAGCTCGGGCAAGCGATTGCGCAGGACCGCGCAATAGACGCCGCGGCGGAGGTGATCGTGCTCGTAGTCGTAATCGGCGACGGTCTTGGGCGTGAGGGTCGTCCCGCCGCGGGTGAGATCGAGCTCGCCGCTCAGCGTCAGCATGGCATCGCGCAGGCACTCGGCATCGAGGCGGCGGCGGTTCATGCGCCCGAGGAGCCGGTTCTCGGGGTCGGCGGCGAGCGCGGCGGCATCGCCAGCGCTGGCCAACCGATAGGTCCGGGAAAGCACGATCCGGCGAATCAGGCGCTTCGTCGACCAGCCGTCGGCCAGGAACTCGGCCGCCAGAAAATCGAGCAGCTCGGGATGCGAGGGGACTTCGCCTGCGACGCCGAAGTTGTCGGTCGTGCGCACGATTCCCGCGCCAAACAGCCAATGCCAGACCCGATTGACGTAGACCCGCGCTGTGAGGGGATTCTCGGCATGCGTGAGCCACTCCCCCAGTTCGACGCGACCGCTCTGCTGGCTCGGCAGCTGAGGCGGATGTGCGACGGGCACCGCCGAGAGGAAGCCGCGCTGGACCGGCTCGCCCAACTGATGCACGCTGCCGCGAATGTGGACGAACGTCTCGGTGATCGTCGGCTCCTCGGCCACGGCGACGTAGTGCGGACGTGCGGGCCCTTGCGCCTGCAGCTCGCCGAGCTGCCGCTTGAGTTTCGAAAGTTCGCTCCGGGCCTGCTTGAGCGACTCGCCGCTGGCCGGGTCGGGCTCGGTCGCGGCAGCGGCATCCGTCGCGGCCGGCGTGCTCGGAGCACCCTTGTCGGCCGGCAGGAATTGCACGGCGTCGGCCACGACATGACCGTCGGCCGCCTCGTTGCCGACAATCACGAAGCACTGCCCATCCTGTTCGAAGCGATAAATCCCCAGCGAAACCCAGTGTCGATCGACCGGCGGCGCCTGACGCTGGTCGACCGAGATCGTTTTCTCCCCTTCCGCACTGAAGACCGTGATCGGGGCGTTCGACGCGCGATTGCTGCCCGGCGTATAGGCCAGCCGAACTTCGTAGTGCCCCGCGCTGGGCAATTTGGGCTCGAAGGTGAGCGTTTTCTCTCCCGGCAATTCGTGATTGTCGTGCACATAGCCGCGCCCGATGTAGGGCTTGTTCGATTGCGACGTCGTCCAAACGCCTACGGCCCGGGCGGCCTGATCGTCGACGACCACGCCGCTCAGGCTCTCGAGCGGCACCACATCGGGTCGCTTGCTCTGCGGGTCGAGGGCGGCAATCTGCTTGGTGAGGCTGGCGACTTGTCCCGCCAACTCGGCGACGGCCGCCTCGTGCTGCGCCAGTCGGCGCTCTTCCTCAGGCTCGACGGGCAGCGGGCGTTCGAGCCACTTCGAGACATTGGCGTCCTCCAGCGTCTTGGTGTTCCGCAGGATGCCCGCCAGTGCGTAGTAGTCGCGCGTGGGGATTGGGTCGAACTTATGGTCATGGCAGCGGGCACAGCCGATCGTCTGGGCGAGAAAGGCCTTGCCCAGCGTGTCGAGCTGCTCGTCGACCACGTCCATCCGCAACTGTGGCTTGTCCTGCTCCTCGAGGTTCCAGTTGCCCATGGTCAAAAAGGTGCTCGCGACGCACTGCCGCTGCCGCTCGGCCACACTGTCGGCGCTGAGAAGATCGCCGGCGACGTGTTCGCGGATCACTTGATCGATGGGGCGGTCAGTGTTGAAAGCCTCGATCACGTAGTCGCGAAAGCGCCAGGCGTCGGGGAGGACCAGCCCGCGCAGCGTGAGCGATTCGCCGTAGCGAACGATATCGAGCCAGTGCCTCCCCCAGCGCTCGCCAAACTGC
>JAEUIK010000593.1 GCA_016793185.1 Planctomycetaceae bacterium
AGATGCGGCCGCTGGAGTAGTCGCCGTAGATGTAAACGCCGTCGAGTTCCGGGAATTCGACGCCTCGGTAGACCACGCCGCCGGTGAGCGAGCGGAATTCGGCGTGGTGGTGTTCGATTGTGGGGGGCACCAGAGGCGTGGGACCGCGCGGCCGGCCGGGATAGAAGGGATGGCTCCCTTCGTAAACGCTCCAGCCGTAATTGTCGCCGCGGTGAACGAGGTGGGCGGTCTCCCACAGATCCTGTCCGTTGTCGCCGACCCAGATCTGACCCGATGGCCGATCGAATGACATCCGCCAGGGATTGCGCAGGCCGTAGGCCCAGACTTCGGGGCGGGCGTGCGGCACCTCGACGAATGGATTGTCCGCAGGGACTGTGTAAGGACGTTCGCCGCTGGGCCGATCGACATCGATGCGGAGGATGCTGCCCAACAGGTCATCGAGTGCCTGCCCCGCGTTCCAAGGATCCGAGTCGCTCGTGCCGTCGCCCGTGCTGGCATAGAGAAAACCTTCGGGGCCGAAGAACAAGTCGCCCCCGTCGTGCCCCAGCGAGCGCCATTCGAGCAGCACGACCTCGCTTGCGGGCGGGATCCGCCGTTCTCCCGGCGGAATCGTATAGCGGGTGATGCGATTCCGGCGCTTTTCCGGCGGACCATTGCTGAAGATGTAAACGTGGCCGTTCTCGGCGAACGCAGGGTGAAAGGCCAGCGAGTAGAGAATCCGCCCCGGCAGCTCGAGCAAAACTTCCGTCGCGCTCGACTCGGGATCCCCGGGAAGCAGAAGAACCTGCGAAGCGGTCGCGTCACCGATGGTCGAGACAATCGCCAACAGACGCTCGCTCCCCGGCTCCTTGACCACGTACAGCGGACCCTGCAGCGCAACGTTGGCAAACGTGCGGGCGACGGTGTATTCCAACGGTGGTTCGGGCGAGCCCACGAGTCGCGAAGTGGTCCACGCGACTCGATCCGGCGATGCTGCGGCCGGCTCCTTGGCGGCGACTGGGGACGACTCGGAACACCCGAGGCAACACGCCGCTGCCACAAGCACGATGCCGGCCGCGGCGCGGCGCGCCGCGTCGAAACGGCGCGGTGAAGTCCACGGGGTCGAAAGGGGTGGCAAAGGAGATTCAGTCATGTCGCCCGGCGTGCAGCTCGGTTCCGTGTTCCCTGGGTGAGGCGTGCATTGTCGGCCCCTTCAGCGCGACGGGTCAACCACGATTCGGCGTGTCACACCGCGCAAGTGGCGTCGTCGTGCGCGGCGACCTATGATAGTGCCGCTAGCAACTCGGCAGGCTGTGGTCACGTGGCGAGGATTGGCGAACATGCTGCAAGTGGCTCGATCGACCCGGTGGTTAACGTGCGCGACCCTGGCATTATTGCTGCCGTCGAGCGAACCGGCTGCGGGGCAAGGGCTCGAAAAAGTCGTTGCCAACTACACCAAGCACGAATATCGCATTCCGATGCGCGACGGCACCAAATTGTTCACGGCCGTCTACGTGCCCAAGGACCGCTCGCAGGCGCATCCGATTCTGCTGACGCGCACGCCGTATAGTTGTCGCCCCTATGGGGTGGATCAGTATCGCACCGATCTGGGGCCGTCGCCGCTGTTTGGCGAAAAGGGGTACATCTTCGTCTACCAGGATGTGCGCGGGCGGTGGATGTCGGAGGGGGAGTTCGTCAATATGCGCCCCTACCTGCCCGAGAAGAGCGGTGGTCAGCAGTTCGACGAAACAAGCGACACCTGGGACACGATCGACTGGCTGGTGAAGCACATTCCCAACCACAACGGCAACGTCGGAATGTGGGGGATCTCGTACCCGGGGTTCTACACGGCGGCCGGCATGATCGACGCCCATCCCGCACTCAAGGCGGCTTCGCCCCAGGCGCCGGTTACCGACTGGTTTGTCGGCGACGACTTCCACCACAACGGCGCGCTCTTCTTGCCGCACCTGTTCAATTTCATGTCGATGTTCGGCCGGTCGCGCCCCGAGCCGGTCAAACGGGCGAACGTCGATTTCGATCATGGCACCCCTGACGGATACCAGTTCTTTCTGAATCTTGGTCCGTTGGCGAACGCCGATGCGAAGTACTTCCGCGGCGACGTTGCCTTCTGGAACGAAGCAATGCGGCACGGGACGTACGATGAGTTCTGGAAAGCGCGCAACATTCGGCAGCACCTCCAGGGCATCAAGCCCGCCGTGCTGACCGTGGGGGGGTGGTTCGACGCCGAGAATCTGTTCGGCGCACTCGAGACCTACAAGAAAGTCGAAGCGAACAGCCCTGGGATCACGAACGTGCTGGTGATGGGACCCTGGCGGCATGGCGGCTGGGCCCGTGGCGAAGGGCTGACCTTCGGGCACATCAAATTCAATTCGAAGACTTCTGAGTTCTACCGCGACCAGATCGAACTGCCGTTCTTCGAGCAGCACCTGAAGGGGAAGGAAACGCCCGCTTTTCCCGAGGCGTGGGTCTTCATCACCGGTGTCAACGAGTGGCGCAAGTACGATGCCTGGCCGCCGCGCGACAGCGTGGAGCGCTCCTACTACCTGGCGCCGGCGGGAAAGCTGGCGACTGGGCCAGCCAGCGCCGAGTCCGCCAGCGCCGAAACCGCTTTCGACGAGTATCTGAGCGACCCCGCCAAGCCTGTCCCCTACGTCGACGAGATCAACATCGGCATGGTCGCCGAGTACATGGTCGAGGATCAGCGCTTTGCCGCGCGCCGGCCCGACGTGCTCGTCTATCAGACCGACGTGCTCGACGAAGACGTAACGCTGACGGGCGAAATCGTGGCGGATCTCCACGTCTCGACCACCGGCACCGACGCGGACTTCGTCGTCAAGCTGATTGATGTCTATCCCGACGATTATCCCGATCCAGAGCCGAACCCGACCGGCGTGCGAATGGCGGGCTATCAACAGCTCGTGCGGGGCGAGCCAATGCGCGGCAAGTTCCGCAACAGCTTCGAGCGGCCCGAGCCGTTCCAACCTGGCGAACCGACGCCGATCAAGTTCACGCTTCCCGATGTGGGCCATACGTTCCGGGCCGGCCATCGGATCATGGTGCAGGTCCAGAGCAGCTGGTTCCCGCTCGTCGATCGCAATCCGCAGTCGTTCGTCGATATCTATACGGCCACCGACGCGGACTTTGTGAAGGCGACCCAGCGCGTGTATCGTTCGGCCGACCGGCCGTCGCGGCTCGTCGTACGCGTCGCGCCCTGACGGAGAGCCGAACGCGCCGTTGGGCGCGGGGGGCAACCGGCAGTTACACAAAGAGTTGAGAGTTCCCATGCAGAATCGTCGCGTCATCGCCTGGTGCCTGGCCCTGCTCGTTGCTCCGGGTTGGATCAAGGCTGCTGAGTTGGTGCTCGTGGCCGGGGGAACGCGTGCGACGTTGCCCTGCGCTGCGCTTGAGGCGAAACTCGACGCCCCGTTTGGCGTCGACTTTAACCGGCAGGGAACGTGCTTCGTGGTCGAAATGACGGGGCAGCGCGTGCTGGCCATCTCGCCCACCGGGGAACTGAGCTTGCTCGCCGGTACGGGCGAAAAGGGGAACTCGGGCGACGGCGGTCCCCCGCCCGCCGCCAGGTTCAATGGAATGCACAGCCTGGTCGTGGCGCCGAGCGGCGAGATCTATCTCGCCGACACCTGGAACCATCGCGTCCGCAAGATCGACCCTCAGGGAAAATCGATCGAAGCCTTTGCCGGGACGGGGACCAAGGGCTTTTCCGGCGACGGCGGCCCGGCGCGCAGCGCCGAGTTTGGCGGCATCTATTGCCTGGCCCTCGATCCGCCGGCGTCGCGGATGTACCTGGCGGATCTCGATAACCGCCGGATTCGGATGATCGATCTGCAGTCGGGTGTGGTGACAACTATCGCCGGCAACGGTGCCAGCGGCGAGCCGGCCGACGGTGCGCTCGCTCGCGAGGCGCCGCTGGTCGATCCGCGGGCCGTGGCCGCCGATGCCCGGGGCAATGTCTATATTCTCGAGCGGAAGGGGGACGCGCTCCGCGTGGTCGACGCCGCGGGGAAGATTCGAACGCTGATCGGCAAATCGGTTGCCGAGCTCGTCGACGAAGAGGGGCGCACTCCGCGCCCCCTCAAGGGGCCGAAGCACCTGAGCGTCGACCACGACGGGAATGTGTTGGTCGCCGACACCGAAAACCACTTGATCCGCAAGTACATCGTCGGCGAAAGGCGGCTCGTCAACATCGCCGGCTCGGGCAAGGGAGGCAACGGCGGGATCGGCGGTTCTCCGCTGGCCGCCGAGCTCAAGCAACCGCACGGGGTCTACGAGCACGCTTCGGGGGAGATCTTCATCTCCGACAGCTCGAACGATCGCGTGGTCAAGATTCGGCCATGAATGCTCGAGCAGAGCGGCCAGCGATTCCCAGGAGTGACGCTTACCCCATGAGATTTGGAATGCTGCAGTTGCCAAGGCGTATGCGGATGTCGGCCGGCGTCGGAATCCTCGTCGCGGCGCTGGCGCCGTTCGTCGGGAGGATCGAGACGAGCTGCGCAGAGGAGCCAGCCGCGGCGCCTTCCAACTATCCGCTGTCCCAAGCGCACTTGCTCGAACCGTTCTGGAGTTCGCGCGTGATCGAGCGCGAAAGCGTGCTGTTCGTCCGCACCGACGGAGAAACGCGCCCGCGCGCCCGGTTGCTGCTCAAGCCCGCCGAGGTGCTGGCGGTGGCGAGCGCCGATGGCAAAACGACCTATGCGGCCGGTACCGACTTTATCGTCGATTCCGCGACTGGCGCGCTCGAGCTGCCCGAGGGCTCGCGGATCAAGTTCCTGGAGGCCGCCGAGTTGTTTCCGGCCTCCGGCAGCCCCCGGAGCATTGCGCACAAGCTGGGCGACCGTGACCGGGGCGTGCTTTTCGACAACGAACACTGGTTTCACCATCAGCAGATCGAGGTGTCGTACCGGACGGATGAAACCTGGAACGGCATTCGTCCGCGCGTCGCGGTCGCCGAGCTGAAGCGCACGCTGGATCGGCTCAAGGCCGGCCAGCCGCTGACCATCGCTGTGAGCGGCGACAGCATTTCTTACGGTTACAACGCGTCGGGCATGACGGGTGCTTCCCCCCATATGCCGGCCTATCCGCAGCTTGTGGCCGAACAGTTGCAGGCGACGTTCAACAGCCCGATCAAACTGGTCAATCGCGCAGTCGGAGGCTGGCGCATCGAGCACGGACTGAAGGACCTGCCGCTGCTGCTCGAGTCGCAGCCCGACCTGGTGATTGTCGCCTACGGCATGAATCACTTCGGCAGCCGAGATCCGGAAGCCTTTCGCAAGCTGCTCGGCGAGTTGATTGGAGGAATTCAGCAGGGTCGCCCCGATGCCGACATTCTGCTGGTTTCGCCCATGTGGGGGAACACGGCCTGGGTCCACACCCCGCGCGAGCAGTTCGCGCCTCATCGCGATGTGCTGGCCAGCTTCGTCGGCCCGGGCATCGCGCTGGCTGACCTGACGACGCTCTGGGGAGAGATGCTCGAGCGCAAGCGCGACTGCGATCTGACCGGCAACGGGGTGAATCATCCCAACGATTTCGGGCATCGCGTCTATGCGCAGGCGATCCTGGGGCTGCTGCTCGAGCCGACCGCCGAAAAGTCTTCGTTTCCGGAGCTCTACAACTCGAAAAAGTCCACCGCGCGTCCCATGCCGCCGGCCGAGGTGGTGAGGACGGCCCGCCTGCCCGAGGGGTTCTCGCTCTCGGTATTCGCCGCCGAGCCCGACGTCCAGAACCCGATTGCGCTCACGACCGACGAGCGGGGGCGCATCTGGGTGGCGGAGAACTACACCTGGTCCGGCGCGAGCTTCGGCAACTACGACACCAAACTGCGCGATCGAATCGTGGTGCTGGAGGATCTGGACGGCGACGGCCGGCATGATCGGCGGAAGGTGTTCTGGGACGAAGCCAGCAAGCTGACGAGCGTCGAGGTCGGCTTCGGCGGAATCTGGGCGCTCTGCCTGCCGCGGCTCCTGTTCATTCCCGACCGGAATCGCGACGACGTGCCCGACGGTCCGCCGGAAGTCGTGCTCGACGGCATCGATGACCAGCAGGTGGGGCACACGCCGGCCAACGGGCTCAAATGGGGGCCGGATGGTTGGCTCTACGCGCGGCATGGAATCCAGGCCACCTCGCAGATCGGTGCTCCCGGCGCGAGCCCTTCGCAGCGCGTCGCAATCAATACCGGCGTGTGGCGCTACCACCCCACCCGCCGCGTGGTCGAGAGCGTCATGCACGGCATGACGAACTCGTGGGGCTTCGATTTCGACGCACGCGGCGAGATGTACGTCATCAATACCGTCATCGGGCACCTCTGGCACCTGGTGCCCGGCGCGCACGTCGAGCGGATGTATGGCATCGATCTGAATCCCCACGTGTACGAATTGATTCCCCAAACGGCCGATCACGTCCATTGGGACACCGGCGAGAAATGGAATGACATCCGCCATGGCGTCAGCGACAAGACGAGCGCCGCCGGCGGGGGCCACGCCCACATCGGACTCATGATCTACCAGGGGGACAACTGGCCCGAGGCGTATCGCGGACGCGTCTACACCATGAACCTGCACGGTCAGCGGCTCAACACCGATCTCCTGGCTCCGCGGGGAGCCGGCTTCACCGCCACGCATGGACCTGATTGGTGCTTTCTCGCCGATCCCTGGTATCGCGGCATGGACTTGATCACCGGCCCCGACGGCGGCGTCTATCTGGCCGATTGGTCCGATACCGGAGAATGTCACGACCACGATGGCGTCCACCGCACCAGCGGGCGCATCTACAAACTGGTTTATCGCGAGCCACGGAAGCCCGTGGGACTCGATCTGGCGTCGCTCGACGACCGGGTGCTGGGCGAGAAGTTGTTTGCCACGAACGCCTGG
>JAEUIK010000600.1 GCA_016793185.1 Planctomycetaceae bacterium
TGGCCGTGGCCGATGATGGCATGGGCTTCCGACCCGACGAAGCGGGCATCACCCAGCACGAGCACTATGGCTTGCTGGGAATGCGCGAACGGGCGAGCCAGATCGGCGCCCAGCTCACGGTCGATTCCGCTCCGGGACAAGGGACGCGCGTGACCGTCACGCTGCCCTCCCTGCCGGCGGTGGATCCCCCCGCGCAACCCGCCACGCTACGCGTCGAGGAATAAATGGAGCGCTCCGACTCGCCGATCCGCATTCTCTGCGTCGACGACCACGCGCTCGTCCGCAAAGGCCTCGCGCTGATCCTCGACAACGAGGCCGACCTCGAACTGATTGCCGAAGCGGCCAATGGCGCCGAAGCGGTCGAGTTGTTTCGCCGGCTCCGGCCTGACGTGACGCTGATGGACCTGCGAATGCCGGAACTCGACGGCATCGAGGCGACCCGGAAAATTCGTTCCGAGTTCCCCGACGCCAAGATCATCGCCCTCACGAGCTACGACGGCGATCAGGACATTTATCGCGCACTGGAGGCGGGCGTGCGCGGTTACTTGCTTAAAGAAATGGTCCACACCGAGGTGCTGCAGGCGATCCGCGCGGTGCATTCCGGCAAGAAGCTGATGCCGCCGATCGTGGCCGAGCGACTGGGAGATCCCTTCCCGCAGGTCGCGCTGACGCCGCGCGAGGTCGAAGTCCTGACGCTCGTCGCCCAGGGGCTGGCCAACAAAGAGATCGGCGCCCGCCTCGGCACCGCCGCCGGCACGGTCAAGATGCACGTGCAGAACATCCTGGCCAAGCTCGGCGCCGCAGACCGCACGCGGGCCGTGACCATCGGCTTGCAGCGGGGGATCATTCGGTTGTAGCCGGCGGAGCGGTTTGCTCCCCGCGGGTCGCCCCAAACTCGTCTTGACGCCGATTACAGATGTAACTATTTACACATGTAATCACTCGACCCCCGCGAGAACCGGCCATGACGCACGTTTCGATCTCCGACGCTGAATGGCACGTTATGAACGTGATTTGGGACGGGCAGCCGTTGACCGCCCAGGAGGTCGTCGGCCGATTGGCCGCCGAAACCGAGTGGGCCCCCGCCACCGTCAAGACGATGCTCCATCGCCTCGTCAAGAAGGAGGTCCTCACCTACGAGCTGCAGGGAAATCGCTACGTCTATCGCGCCCGGGCCCGCAGGTCGGACTGTGTGCGCGCGGCCAGCCGCTCGTTCCTGGCTCGGGTTTTCGGGGGTGAGTCGGCGCCGCTCCTGGCCCATTTTCTGCGCACCTCGAAGCTCTCGCCCGACGACATTGCTCAACTTCGTCAACTCCTCGACGAACGAGAAGGGAACGCATGAACGGATTCGTCGCGTCACTCAACGGTCTCGAACAGTTTGGCGTCTGGGGCTTGCGCTACGCGCTCTTGGCCGGCCTCTCGGCCAGTCTCTTGGCCGCCGCCGTACTGCTGGTCAATCTTCTGCTCCGCCGCTGGCTCTCAGCCGGACAGCTCGCGCTGTTGTGGGCGCTGGTGCTCGTGCGCTTGCTGTTGCCCGTCGCGCCGGCCAGCCCCCTCAGCCTGCAAAACATGCTCCGTAGCGGAGCGAGCGCGCGCTCGAACCCGCTGCAGATGGCGGTGGGCTTGCAACCGGTGGCCGAAGTCGACTCGCCCGCGCGCAGCGCGGAACGCGATTGGCTTGCCAGCCCACCCCCGATCGTAGCGCCGACAGCGCGGTTCGCTGCGAGCGACGCCCTCTGGGCGGCCTTGCCGATCGCCTGGCTCGCCCTCGCGGCGGGGCTGTTGCTGCATACATTGGTGGCGCAAGTGCGGTTCCTGCGCCGACTGCCTCGGCAGCCGCGCCGCGCGGATCCTGTGCTCGACGAGCTGTGGCGCGAATGCCGCGAGCTGGCCGGCGTGCGGCGCGAAATCCCGATCGTCGTCGGCGACGACTTCACGCAGCCGGCGCTCTGCGGATACGTTCGCCCAAAGTTGCTGCTGCCGACCTTTGCGACCGAGCTAACCGGCGCCCAGCTACGCATGATCATGCTCCACGAACTG
This sequence comes from Planctomycetaceae bacterium, assembly GCA_016793185.1. Classification (GTDB taxonomy): domain Bacteria; phylum Planctomycetota; class Planctomycetia; order Pirellulales; family JAEUIK01; genus JAEUIK01. The sequence continues at coordinate 2,041 of JAEUIK010000600.1, forward strand.
GCGCACGTCCGCCGCGGCGATGTCGCCAGCAACTGGCTGCTGGCGGTCGTGCGGGCGTTTCACTGGTGGAACCCGGTCTTTTGGCTGGCCTCGGCGCGGTTCCAAAGTCTCCGCGAACAAGCGTGCGACGCGTTCGCCATCCGCCGACTCGCGGCGACGCCGGTGCGCGAATATCGCGAGCTGCTGCTGGCCCTGGCCGAGCGCCAGCCGCACACGTTGCCGTGGCGCGTTGCGCTTCCCGCCTCGCTGCTCGGCTTCTGGTCGGCGTC
>JAEUIK010000106.1 GCA_016793185.1 Planctomycetaceae bacterium
CATTCTAGCCCAAGTCCGCCGCCGGCGCGAAGCGCGCCCTGGGGCGGTTCTCCGGCTGCCGGAGGCCCAAGTCGTGGGGCCTGACGAAATCGGGTCCGCTGAGACATAATGGCGGGGCGTGCCTCCCGCCGGGGGGACCGAACCGCGACGCCCCCACTCACCGGACGAACGCGCCGGGCTGCAGTCATGCGTTTGTTCGCCGGAACGAAGTTCGACATTCCTCCCCGCTGCGAGCGCTGCGGCGAGCTGCTCGAAGCCTGTGGCTGCGCTCCGGAGCCCGCCCCCGTGGTCCGCATCCCCCCCGCCGAGCAAACCGCCCGACTGGCGGTTGAGAAGCGCAAGCAAGGACGCTGGGTGACGGTGGTGCGCGGGCTGCCCGCCGCGGGCAACGACCTGCCGGACCTGTTGACGCGGCTCAAGACCAGTTGCGGCGCCGGCGGCGCGATCAAGGACGAGACCATCGAGATTCAAGGAGAACACCGCGCGCGAATCCGCGCGGCGCTGGCCGCACTGGGATATCGCGTCAAGGATTGAGCGCGCCGGAGCGGCCAGGATGATTTTCCCGGGCGGCGGGCCCCGCGGGACGCCCCGCCCCCGTTCCCGAGACCCAGACAGCGAGGCGAACGGTCGGTATGGGCGTGCTGCTGCAAATCAAGAACCTGCACAAGAGCTACGGCCACCAGGTGCTGCTCGACGGCGCCGAGGCCACGTTGACGGACGACGTGAAGGTCGGTTTCGTCGGCCGCAACGGCGCGGGCAAGAGCACCTTGCTGCGGATCATCCTGGGCGAGGAGGAATGCGAGAAGGGCGAAATCGTCCGCCACCCCAAGCTGCGGCTCGGCTACCTCCGGCAGCATGATCCGTTCTTGCCGGGCGAGACGGCGCTTGAATTCCTGATGCGCGACAGCGGCCAGCCCGACTGGAAGTGCGGCGAGGTCGCCGGCCAGTTCGAGCTGAAGAACGCCTATCTCGAAGGTCCGTTGGCCAAGCTCTCGGGCGGCTGGCAGACGCGCGTCAAGCTGGCGGCGCTGTTGTTGCATGAGCCGAATCTGCTGTTGCTCGACGAGCCGACGAACTTTCTCGATCTGCGCACGCAGATCCTGCTCGAACATTTCTTGCGGAACTATCAGGAGGCGTGCCTGATCGTGTCGCACGATCGGGCGTTCCTCGGCGCAACCTGCAGCCACACGCTGGATCTGACGCGCGGCAAGCTGACGATGTATCCGGGACCGATCGAGGCCTACCTCGAGTACCAGCAGGAGCGCCGGCTGCACGAGCAGCGCACGAACGAAGCCGTGCTGGCCAAGCGCCGCCACCTGGAGGAGTTCATCGCCAAAAACAAAGCCCGGGCGAGCACCGCCACGCGGGCCCGCTCAAAGAGCAAGCAACTCGAACGGCTCGAAGTGGTCGAGATCGCGGCCGACGAAGCCACGGCCAACATCCGCGCGCCGCAGGTCGAGCCGCGCAAGGGGCCGGCGCTCCGCTGCAAAGAACTGGCGATCGGCTATCCCGACCGCGAAATCGCCGCCGGCATCGGGATCGAGGTCGACCACGGCTCGCGGGCGGCGATCGTCGGCGACAACGGCCAGGGCAAGACGACCTTTCTCCGCACGATCGTCGATTCGCTCGCACCGCTGTCCGGCGAAGCGCGGTGGGGGTATGGCTGCCAGATCGGCATCTACGCGCAACACGTCTACACCAGCCTGCCGCCCGAGCAAACGGTGCTCGACTATCTCGAATATGCTGCGGCGCCGGGAACCAAGACGCAGCAGATTCTCGACCTGGCGGGCGCGCTGTTGTTTCGCGGCGAACAGGTGAAGAAGCGGATCTCCGTTCTCTCCGGCGGCGAACGCGCCCGCCTCTGCATGGCCGGCTTGCTGCTGGGCCAGTACAACGTGCTGATCCTGGACGAGCCGGGCAACCATCTCGACGTCGACACCGTCGAAGCGCTGGCCAACGCATTGCTCGCGTATCAAGGAACGGTGATCTTCACGAGCCACGACCGCCACTTTCTCAAACGCGTGGCGAGCTGCATCATCGAGGTTCGCGACGGCCGCGTGACGACCTATCGCGGCGACTACGACGCCTATCTCTATTCGGTCAACAAGGAGATCGAGGACGGAGAGCGCGAACTGGCCCAGGGCCTGTCGCGCGCGCCGGCCCGACCCGCGCGCTCGGCGCCTGCCGCGCCGGCCCGGCCGCGCCGCGGCGAACGCGAAGTGCGCAAAGAAATCACC
>JAEUIK010000610.1 GCA_016793185.1 Planctomycetaceae bacterium
ACTTCGCTGGTTCGCTTCCAAGGAGGCGCGGCGGGCCAAAATCAAGCTCGTGGCGGGGATCTCGCGGTCGTCTGGCGCTATTCCGCCGGCTCGGGGGGGCGATTGAAGGCGGCCAGGAGTTTGCGCCCCTTGTGCATCCAGTAGGCCTCTTCGGACCCCAAGGGGCGGCGCCCTTCGCCGTGCGGATACCACTCGACGCGCGGGCCATCGACGATCACCGTGCCCCCCAGGCCGTGCCGCAGCGCCGTAGCCACCAGCAGCACCTCGCCGAAAAACATCCCGACCTTCGCCAGTTCGAGCTGCGAGAAGCCTTGCCCAGCCAGCTCGGCCAGCCGCCGCTGGGCAGCCTGCCGCGCGCTGTCGGTCAGGCTGGCGGCGGCCTGTTCGTGGATCTCGGCGTGCTCGGCCTGCCAGCCCGCGAACAGGGCATAGATATCGGCCGGCACCAGATCTTCGAGGTCGGGCGTGATGGCACTCGTGACCGGCCCTACGATGCCGACATTGGAATACTCTCCCTGAGGCAACTGGTAGTCGAAGCCCACCAGGTAGCAGTCGACTGGTTCGGCGTAGCCCGGCCAGTACTGCCGGCAGTGGTCGATCACGTCGATGTGGGCCGGGGGCAGACCGAATTGCGCGGGGCGCGCCAGCCAGTCGGCCAGCTCGGCCGCGGCCCGAGCCCCCGGCGTGCGATGCTCCTCGGCCACCCGCTCGAGCTCGCCCAGCGCCTCCAGGCACGCGAGGGCGCGCTGCCGGGTGGCGGGCTCGCGCGCCGATTCGACCAGCACTTCGAAGCCGCGCTTCTCGCCCAACTGGGCCAGCGCCGCGGCAGCCTCGGTGCGGAGGCGGCGATGCCGCACCTCGAGCGCCTGCTCGAGTTTGCCCGTCAGGCTCGCGTCGCCGATCAATCCCAGGGCCTGGCACAGCGTGGTCGCCAGGGCGATCCAGTCGGTCACCGCCTGGCGCGCTTCGGCGGGCGTGCCGGCGAACTTCTCGGGATGCTCCTCGAGCTGCAGCAGCCGCTGAGCAACGCCTCCCAGCAGGCCGGCCAGCTGCGGCCCGCGCGCCTGGGCCGGGTGGTCGGCGAGCAATCCCTGCCGGACGGCGAAGTTCGCGAGCTCGAGTGCTAGCGTGGCCGTCTCGGGGCGCGAGAGGGCGTCGAGCAGCCGCGGAAAGAGCGCCGCGGCGGGCAGGTCGGCTTGCTGGAACAGCGGCAGGAAGGCGATGCCGATTTGCTGCGGTTCGCCCGGCGGATCGGCCGCCATCGCCTCGGCAAAGGCCGCCAGCGCCGCAGGGCGTCCGTCGGCGGCCAGGAGCTGCAGCAGGACGTACCTGCCGCGGCTGGTCGAACCGAGCCGGCGATAGAGCTCGGCCGCCTCGCGCAGCGTGGCGTCGCTCAGACCGCTTTCGGCAAGGCGGCTCGGATGGAGAGTGCTAGCACACCGGGCGAGCAACGTATCGAGCAGGGCGACGGCGAGCGGATCGAGCGGCGCCTGCTGGTCGGCTCCCAGCGCGTCGGCCAACGCGAGCAGCTGCGGCAGCTCCGCGGCGCTAAAGCTCGCGGCGCGGGCCAGCTCGAGCGCGGCCTCGCGCTCGGGCTCGGTGAGTTGCGGCCAGCGGGCCGCGCGTTCTTGGAGCTGGGACCAGTCATTGAGCATGGAGTCGTTATAGCAACAACTCGGTGTGGTTCGGAACAACCTCCTGCGCGCGAGGCCTGACGTCGGTGGGTGCGGCGTCGTTTTCGGTCAATCGCGCCAGATTGTCCCAAGTTGTCCAGCCGCGCGGTCCGAACTCATCTTGACGTAAGTTGAAGCAAACTGTTCAATCCCGTCGCTTAGGGGTAAATGAGGTTGCTTGGGGCTCTAGCGGCTCGACGCAATTCAAGACCTCGAGTGAGTTGTTTCGCGGCGAGTCAGGTTGGCGGAAGTCCGCTTTGGCCGGCCTGACAGATCGCGTTGAGGAAACCGCCGCCTTCCCCAGTCTGGGTGCCCCGGGGAAGGCATTGCTAAGGATTTGGGTGCCCGTTGAGAGGAGCCACGGAAATGGCGACAGCCAAGAAGACGGTGAAGAAGACGACCGCCAAGAAGCCGACCGCTGCCCGGTCCCCGAAGAAGGCGGCCGCCAAGAAGGTAGCCCGCAAGGCTGCCAAGCCGTCGCCGAAGACGAAGATGGCCAAGACGGCCGCTAAGAAGTAGAGCCACGCTCGCTTCGACTCAACGGACCACAACGAGACAGGCCGTCGGTTTGCGACCAGATTGGGTCGCGAACCGACGGCCTAGAGTTTTTGAGGAGGGCCGCCGTCCCTGGGTATTCGCGGACGGCGCTCCGAAACGCCGCAATCTGGAGGGGGCCATTCCCGCTCCGATTCTCTCGGCTTGGCGAGCGGCGAGGCCGACCGTCCGGCTCAAATTGACTTTCAAGTCAATTTGATTTATGATTCAAACTCAGCAGGAGCGCGCGGCGGGCATGCTCAGCATGGTTTGGGGCTTACCGGACGACCCGCGCGGCAACGTCTGGCATTGCGCCCAAAACGGGATCACGCAGGATGAAGTTGAAGAGGTCTTGGACAACTATCTCGACAACACGACGCGGAGTCGCACGTCGAACCGCTGGGTGACTTTTGGCTACGCCAGCTCGGGAAAGCACCTGTGTGTGGTGTGGGAAGAGATCGAGTCGTCGCCGCTGGTGGTGTATCCAGTAACAGCGTTCGAAACAGCCCCCTGAAAGGAACGACCCATGGCCAAGCGAGTCACGCGTGCCGGCGCTCGCACCGCCGAGCAACTCGAGCGCGACCAGGCGGTTCACGAACGGTTCAGCCGCGAGCGGCCGACGCTGGAGAGACTGATCGCCAGCGGGGAGTTCTTAGACCCCCACGCCACGGAAGTTCCGGCCGATTCCGTCGGCGCGTTCCTCAAACTCATGCGACTGAAATCGCAAGTGACTTTGGATCAAATGGAACGCAAGACGAACATCGACAAGAGCACTCTGAGCCGCCTCGAGAACGGGCTCACCGAAAACCCCACGGTGGCTACAATCAGGCGTTATGCCGGCGCTCTCGGAAAAGAATTCACGTTCTCCTTTCGCGACCAGAAACCCAAGAAGTAGAGCCACTCTCGCTTCGACTCAACGGACCACAACGAGACAGGCCGTCGGTTTGCGACCAGATTGGGGCGCGAACCGACGGCCTAGAGTTTTTCTTGGGGGGATTCGTTTCGCGGGTGCTACCGCCCGGTGACCCCGACACACGCAGTGCGTCGGGATTGCAGAGCAACCAAAGAAGACAGAATAATCGCGGGCAAGCGCGCACGGCCGACCCCCGAACGCACAAGCCTGTTGTGCCTTCGGCACCCTGACGACAAGTTGTCAGGGCCCACCCCGACGATGTTCCGTTACGGCGTCACAGGCAGGGGTCCGTTTGATGGATGTCTTGAGGTGACTGCCAATCCGTCGGGAGTTCAGCTCACCTTTACAGTCGTCGCTTGGTGAAACTCATGGTAGCTATTACTGCCGCATTAGCCCTTTCATCGCTGATTCATTGTTCCGACATTTATTCGGAGCATGACGGTTGTATTCAACGAATACGGCCAGGGGGTATGCGTCGAAGCAACGCCTTCGTCTTAACGCAATTCGATAGGAATGGAACCATTCAGCATTCGCGGCTAGGCGTATTAGATGGCAATTGCACTTTTCCGATTGCATGCTTGTGCTCGCCGTCGGATGGCTATTTCTGGACGCTGGGTATTTGTGAGATCTCGGAAGCTACGATGAGTGGGCGTTTTCAAGCGCAACTACTGAGGCTCAAGGCGTCTGACTTGTGGGAGCAAACGCGCGCCTTTAGAACAAGTACGGAAAGCCCTATTGCATTTAATGATGACGCAGTCGCAGCCCTATTCTGCCGGCCCATTCTTGAGGTATTGGCTGCCGACATTGATGCGCACGAGCCAATTTGGCCCACAGTCGATCGCTCGAGGTGGCGGCTAGCACCTTACTCCCGCATAGTCGGCGAGCTTGCCAGTGAGAAAGTACCCGCCACGGTCCGGCGTTATCCATTTGCAGTCGTCGCCGCACTCGCGGACGACCATTGTATTGTTGGCACCTATATGTGCCGGCGAATTGCATGGCTGGACCTCAGAATTATGGACAAGGCACGGGCACCGGAGCCGCCCCCAATTGGGCCTGAGAACAAGTTCGTTGTTGGTCCACTGGAATGGAAAAGTCTCGGCCTGACCGAGACTGCCATCGAAACATGGTCTTCTGGCTTTTGGATCGACAATTCGCTACACGTGGTCTCCGACGACGGAAAGTACGAGCGGTTTAAGCTCAGGGAAAATGCGATGGTGCGCGTCGGGCAACTGTCGGAATTGAGCCCGCCTGCAGCGATCTGCCAAGGCCAGCGGCATCTCTGGCTGCTATCTGAAACTAAGAGCGGATCCATCGGCGCCACAGAAATCCGCTGGAATGCCGACGACAAGCTGATTCGAACTGACCGCGACTTAGGTGAAATCTCGATGGATCAAGCGGCCGTACGCGTTCTGGCGACCGAGCGCGAGGGCAAGTGAGCCGCGCATCGTGGACTTTCTCTCCATCATCCCCGGCGTCGACTGGCCCGCGTTGCCCAATGCCCGCGGCTGCCAGCTTCTGGCGTTGCAGTTCCAACTCGACCGCTCGCAGTGGCTGCCGGCCGTGGAGATCGAGCGGCAGCAAGCCCGGCTGGCCGAACGGCTCTATCGTCACGCGATCCTGCACGTGCCCTATTACCGCGCAACGTACGCCGCGGCCGGGTTTCGACCGGGCTCGATCCGGTCGATCGACGACTGGCTGCGGCTGCCGATCTTGCGGCGCGGCGACTTGCAGGCCCGCTTCGAGGATTTGCAGTGTCGGGTCAAGGAGCATGGCGAGGTCTCGCTGAGCATGACGACCGGCTCGAGCGGGATGCCCACCCGAACCGTTGGCACCGCCGTGACGCGAATCCTCTGGCACGCCCTGACCTTGCGGCACCATTTGTGGAACAACCGCGACTTCTCGGGCAAGCTGGCCACGATCCGCGCGCTCCGCGAGCGCGACAAAACAGGCCGAATCGAAGAGCGCGAGCCGTCGTGGGGGTCGGCGACGGCCGATATCCTGCGAACCGGTCCCCTGGTGGCGCTCGATATCCACACGAGCGTCGATGAGCAGGCCGCCTGGCTGGTTCGCGAAGACCCCGATTACCTGCTGACCTACCCGTCGATCGCCGTCGAGCTGATCCAGTACATGGATCGAAATGGATTGCGGCTGCCGCGCCTGCGCGAGCTGCGCACGTTCGGAGAGTTGCTCGATCCCCGCTTGCGCGAGCTCTGCCAGCGGAATTGGGGGGTGCCGGTCGTCGACGGCTACAGCTCGCAAGAGGTGGGCTATATCGCACAGCAATGTCCCGAGACCGAACAGTATCACGTGCAGGCCGAAAGCGTCCTGGTCGAGGTCCTGGACGACGAGGGACGCCCCTGCCAGCCCGGCGCGACGGGGCGCGTTGTCGTCACGACGCTGCACAATTTCGCCATGCCGCTGATCCGCTACGAGATCGGCGATTACGCCGAGGTCGGCGATAAATGCCCTTGTGGGCGTGGTTTGCCGGTACTGCGCAGGATCGTGGGCCGGCAACGTAACCTGGCCGTGTTGCCTGACGGCCGGACGGTCTGGCCCTGCTTGAGCGACCGCCTGACGAGTGGCGCGAGCCTCTCAGGGCTCCCCCCCATTCGCCAGTACCAGGTCACGCAGATCGAGCCGGACGCGGTCGAGGTGAAGGCGGTGGCGGCGCGGCCCTTGACCGAGGTCGAGGAGGATGGCGTCAGGGCGTTGGTCGCCGACGCGTTCGGCTGGCCGATGCGCGTCGAGTTGAAGTATGTCGAAAGGATCGAACGCGGACCGGGGGGCAAGTTTGAGGAGTACCGTTGCCACCTCGCGCCGGACGTCGTCGACCGTCTCCAACGCTTGCGAAAGTCGAACCATGAGCGAACCGCGGTCCTGTCAGGCGCCAGCCAGGCTGCTGGTTGAACTGCGCCCCGTTCCCGAGCTCGATCGCCAGGAGCGCCGCGAGCTTCGGGAGTTGATGGCGCGCTGGTTCGAGAACGTGACCGAGGCCTCCTTCGAGCGGGACCTCGACGAAAAACGTTGGGTCGTCGTGGCGCGGGACTCGCGATCCGGCGAGCTCGGCGGCTTTTCGACGTTGACCACCCTCGCAGCCCGCGACGGCGATAAGCGCTGGAACGCGCTCTATTCGGGAGACACGATCGTCGACCCTCAGTGGTGGAGGAGCTCGGAGTTTTTCCAGGGGTGGATCCGCCATACGCTGTCGCTGGCCGAGCGATTTCTGGAGCGGCCGGCGTATTGGCTGCTGCTCAGTTCCGGATTTCGGACGTATCGGTTGCTGCCCACGTTCTTCAGGAGGTATGCGCCTGCCTGCGGTCGACAGGATTTGGGCGAGTTTCTGCCGCCGTTGGCAGCCCTCGCCCGCGATCGATTCGGGAGCGCGTACGACCCGGCCACCGGAATCGTGCGACTCTCCCACCCGACTCCGCTGCGACGGGGGGTGTCGGACATCACGCCCGAGCGGCTGAGCAATCGCCATGTGCAGTACTTTGTGCAGCGCAACCCTGAGCATCGAGCAGGGGACGAGCTCGTTTGTTTGACGGAGCTTGCTGTGGAAAACCTGACACGCGCGGGGCTGCGAATGGTCGGAGCGACGGGTAACGCGAGTCGCAGTCGGTTTGCGACCAGATTGGGTCGCGAACCGACGGCCTAGAGTTTTTCTGGGGGCGACTCGTTTCGCGGGTGCTACCGTCGGCTGGCCCCGACACACGCAGTGCGTCGGTGTCGTAGGGCAACACGAGATAACAGTACAATCGCGGGCAACCGCGCGCGGCCGACCCCCGACCGCACAAGCCCGTAGTGCCTTCGGCACCCTGACGACCAGTTGAGGTCGTCCGGCAATTCGCGGCGTGTTGAATGGCGGCGATCCATAAGTCCCGCGTGCCACTGGCAGCTAGTCTGCCAGTGTCTTCTAACGGCGCGCACTGGCTGGCAAGCAGCCAGTGGCACACACGTGGGAAGCAGACCCACGACCGGCGAACCGTTTCCCGCGGGGTCGCGGTATTCGCCGAGCGTTCTGGCCCTCTGGGTACGGTCGGGCTCGCAGGGCTCGACTACCGAGAGGTAAGGCCGCGGGCCTCGGCGACAGGGGGCAGGGCGGGGGCAGTCTGAGTTGACCGCCGGGGCCATCGTGAGTAGGCTAAGCAATTACTGTACCTAGAATTACGCCACGCCGAACTCCTCGCCCAGCGGCTCTCCGGCCAAAGTTTCTTCCGTCGATCAGCGCGAGGCGCGGGCTGCCCTTGCGACCTTGGAAACCTCAGTGACCGACCACAACGATCAATCTCCTTCAGACGCAGTCTCACCGAGCTTCGCGAGCATGGGACTGTCGGACACGATGATGGCTGCCCTCGAGGCGGCTCAGTACCTGGCTCCGACGCCCATTCAAGCGGGACTCATTCCGCGGGCGCTCGAAGGGGTCGACGTGTTGGGGCAAGCGCGCACCGGCACGGGCAAGACGGCCGCCTTTGTGATTCCGAGTCTCGAACGGCTGCAGCCGCGGCGCGACGCGCAC
>JAEUIK010000616.1 GCA_016793185.1 Planctomycetaceae bacterium
AGCCTCCGGGGTAGCGCGCGCAGGCGTGGGCGAAGTCGCGCCCCGCGCCCCGGCGAAACATGCTTACCAGGTAGTACTTGTCGTCCAGGAACTGCTTGACGATCGCTTCGCTGTCGGCCACTTGCCAGCCATGCCTCGCCAGCTCGGCAAAGAGGGGACGCACGTCCCCCTTCGAGAGCAGGTCGTCGTTCTGCAGCCGCTTGTCGGCGAAATACTTGCGCGTGACCGCTTCCACCTCCAGGAACGTCGGGAACTTCTTGGGGGAGAGGGGAGTCGGCTTGGTCGGGGCCGAGAACGCCGGGCTGGCGGTCGCCAGGAGCGCGATTCCGCTCGCAATCCAGGCCAGCTGTCGAGCGCGAGTCGTGTGCATCGCTTGTTCCCCGTGCGGTGGTTCCCCGAGGCGATCCCCGTTACAACTATAGCTTTCGACCGGCCAAGCCAGGGGCGATCAGCCGCTGGCGTAAGAAGCGCGGTTCTCGCCGAGCCGCTCCCCGCGCCAGCGAGTCGTTAGTTCACGCACAACCCGCAAATTGCCTGCAGGAGCCGCGGCGATCTCATGCCGACTTCCGTCTACGCCGTGGGGCGCCCCGAGCTCCCCCCCTTCACGATGCCCGACCGGTTTCGCCACGACATCGCCTACTTCATGTGTGTCGCCGCGGCGGCCGCCGGCGATACGCCGCTGGCCGAAGGCGAGTACCGGATCTCCCTGGCCGACGCTGCGCAATGGCTGGCCGACGGGGTCTTTAGCGTCGTCTCGCCGCTCGATAGCGCCAGCCATACCGAGGTCGAGCTGACCGAGGAGCAAGAGGCCTGGCTCGAGTGGATCGTCGCTCAGAAAGTCGATCGCGTCAGGCTGGGCTGAGCCTGCGTGGTATGCACCGGGGAGGGCTGGAGACGGCGGTAGTACCACTCGGCGATTTGCCGCCGGATCGGCGTGGCCGTCGGCGGGTAGTGCAGCAGGAAGATAATCACCAGCAGAATCGCTGGCACCACGCGGAATACAAACCGATCTAAAAACGCCCACAGCCGGCGCTGCCGGGCAATGCGGCGAAAAATCGCCTGATCGGTAATGCGGTAGGCAATGAGCTGGCGCACGCCTGATTCCTCTCCTGGCAAGCTTAGCTCCGGCGGCGGGAGCCGGCCTGACTTCAGCCCGGGGGGATCCTGACGGTCCTGTCGGGAAATCCGCCCACCGGGATCGCGAACCCCCCTGCAGATGTGACTGTCCTGCCAGGGAATTGGGGTGTTGTGGTATCTACACGCCGCGCTTCGGCGCATCGCGCATGTGGTGGCACGCAGAATGCATCGCCGCCGCCGCGGTCGATTCCAATTGAATTCCCCTGGCAGGTTTTCTACCATGATGCGGTTCAGGAGTGCGCTCGGACAGTCGGTGGAAGGAGTTACCGCCATGTCAAAGTCCACGTACTTCGTCCAGGAATGCCCAACGTGCGGACGAACGTTGGAGATCCGGGTCGAGTATCTCGGTAAACGCGTTGCCTGTCGGCATTGCCGCGGGGAACTCGTTGCCTCCGACCCCGCCGTGGCACCGGCCTCGGCGTCTCTCACGAGCTCCGCGTTGTTGCGGCGTGCGAACGAGCTGTTGGAATTGTCGGCCCAGCGTAGTGCCACGACTCAGTCGTAGTCGGGCAGCCCATGGTCGTATTGAGGCGACCGCTTAGTGGTCTGGCTGGCAAACCAGGATGGGGGATCGAGAGTCAGCTCCTCGGGCGAACGGGAAGTCGCCGGCGGGGCCCATCGCCCATGCAGCGTTCGGACGACGCCGGAAACTGGGATCCTTGGGCGAACCAGTCGACGTCAGACTCATTGCTCTTCGCGAAACCATTCGGGTGGCGTTGCAACCACCCCGGCTCGTTGTGCAGACATGCTGCGTCGCCGGGAGAACAGCGCCGAAGGTTACTCTCCGCGGCGCAGCGCTGCTGGGCTACGTGCGCGGCGCGGTGCCGGTGAGTCGCCCCAGGTCGGCGAAGTACTCGGGATAGGTCTTGGCCGTGCAGCCCGGGTCGAGGATCCGCACTCCATCGACCTGCAATCCGACCAGGGCCAGGCTCAT
>JAEUIK010000617.1 GCA_016793185.1 Planctomycetaceae bacterium
GGCAAGCCCGTCCCAGGCAAAACGGGGAGGCTAACTTCCCGCGCCCGCCGCAACCGGCTTTTCCACCCCGGCCGCACGATGCTTGCTGAGAAACTCCTGCAGCGACCGGAGGAACTTGGGGTCAGGAAAGGCCGTCATGTGATCGGCTTTCTCGATCACCACGACTTCCAAATGGGGCATCACGCCCTGCAATTCGTCGACGCCCGTCTTGAGGGGATCGACCTCGCCGATCAGCGCCAGCACGGGAGCCTGGTTGGCTTTGACCTGCTCCTCGGTGACGGCCAGCCCCTTCATCCCCCGGGCGACCGCGGCCAGGGCCTTGGGGTCGTTGATCAGCATCACCATCGAGTTCATCGCGGCGATCTGCTCCTCGCTCGGCTTGGGTTGCCCCTCGGGCGTCAGCCGCAAGATGAGCGGCGTGATGCCTTTGCCATCCTCCAGCGACTGGGCCAGCTCGTCGAGCATCGAGAGCGTTTCGCTGTGCTCCTTGGTCCAGCCCGCGCCTCCGAGGGTGACCGTCAAGACGCGGTCGGGATGGTCGGCGAGAAACTTGTTCGAGATAAAGCCCCCCATCGAATAACCGACGAGATGCGCCTTCTGGATGCCGAGATGGTCCAGCAGGCGGCGGACATCTTCGACCATGTTGGCGCCGTACGCCTGCGGATCGCGCGGCTTGTCGCTCTTGCCGTGTCCTCGATTGTCGAGCGCGATCACGTGGTAGTCCTTCGCCAGCGCATCGAAGATTCCCGGCGAGATCCAGTTCATGGCGGCGCTGGCCGTAAATCCATGCACGAGGATCACCGGCTCCCCTTCGCCCGCCTCGACGTAAACGATCTTCACGCCGTCGGAGTCAAATGACTTTTGCTGGAGTTTGGCCTTCGGAGCCGCGGCGGGGGGCGACTTGACCGCGCTCTCTTGCCCTTGGGCAGCGCCGTTCAACAGCGCCAACGCCGCCGCGATCGCCGCCACACAGAAGATCTTCAACCACGAGCACGACCGCGCATGAACCTGGAACGCCATGTGAATCCCCCGTCGGTGATGGCCTGCGCCGTATCGCTCGGCCTGGTGACCGGAAACCCGGCACGCCTACTTCGTGCCAGGCACCATCATACCTGCCCATCACGGCCGATGGCGAGATGCGGCAGTTGGCTCCCTAGGGCAAAGCCCCCGGCAGCTCGCCGTCGGCCCGGTTTCCCCATTGCTGATAGACCTTGAAGTCGATGGTATGCGGAACGAACCGCACCGAGCCATCCCCAAAAGCGAAGTTGGCCCCACCCAGGTGCGAGCTGGTGAACCCGCCCACCGACAAGACGGGCGATCCCGGCAAGGGGGGCATCCGCTCTTCGTTCCCGGAAGCTTCATCCCTGGGTGGCTCCGCCGGCGCGTCGGACGCCGCCGCCGGATCAGCGCTACCATCGCCGTCGGTGGCATCGGGCGCATTCTCAGCCGAATCGTCCGGCCCAGGGAGCAGAAACGGCGACGGACTGACGACCCGCGCGGTTTGCCCCAGCGGCGTGCCCGTATTGCGGAGGGTTGCCCGGGTGCCCGAGAGCCATCCCAGGTCTCCCTCGATGTGCTTTTCGCCGACAAAAATCGTATGCGCAAGTCCGTCGGGAATGTCGTCGAAGCGGACGCCGCTGTTGAGATACATCACTCCCCGGTTGTCGACATCGATGGGGGCTTCGACGTCGTTGTGGCACGCCGCGTAGTTGCTGTCGGGCCGGTAGGGGCCGGCATCCGACGGACACCTCAAGAGCGGAATCTGCAGTTGCGCCACGCGCGCGTTCTGCTTGGCGTAGGCTCCCGCCGCGAAGTCGAGCATCGCGAAGGCATTCCGCTGGTCGATGTACGGCAGCGTCTGGGCGATCCAACTCAGGTGGTTGCCCTGCGGCAGATTCTGGATGGGGCCCATCGGGTTGACGCATCCCGGCGGCAATGATTCGTGCCCCGATTCATACTGCTCCAGCGCCAGCGAGATCTGTACCAGATTGTTGACGCACTGCGCCCGCCGGGCGGCCTCGCGCGCCGAATTGACCGCCGGCAGCAGCATCGCAATCAGAATGCCAATGATGGCAATCACCACCAAGAGCTCGACTAAAGTGAACGCACGCGGAGAGTTGTACCAGGCCCGGTCGACAACGGCTCGGTGGGCCGACGTTCGTCGCAACCGCGGCGAGCTCCACGCCTCCGAACTGCTAGCTGGGGCTCTCTTGTTATCCGACTGGCGATGCATCACGTGTCGTCTCCCGTTCAGGGCATCTCGATGATGACTTCTTGTGAATGCTGGATGCTCCCAGAGCCCGCGGTGGCAATCACCCCGCGCGCGCGGATGCGCCGCCGCTGCGGCAGCCCTGCGACCGGGCTGACGTCGATCGCGACGGTTCCCGGCGACCCTCCCGGCAACTCCGCGGCATTTATCGACCAGGTCTCTCCCACGAAGTTGGGATCGCGCGCCAGCCGCGCCCGGCCCCGCTCGACGCCCGCGGCGGCGAGGGACTCGACCTGTCGCTCGTGCTCGTATTCACGAACGCGGCGGTGCTCGATCGTGGCATCGCGCACCACGGCCACCAGCAAGAGGCAGGCGAGGCCGAGCACGATCAAGACGATCAACACAACCATGCCGCCGTGGGGCGCTGATTGCTGTCGCCCGGTCCCCTTCATGGTTGCCCCTCCACGCCCGTCGACGGGGAGACCGTGCCCCCGCCGCCGGGAGGTGCAGCGATGCGAAGATCGCGTCCCAGTTCGGCGACAATCTGCCAGCCGCGCCTCGATGCACGCTGCCCCTGCCGAATCGCGTCGCCTTCCTCCTCGATCTGCCAGGTGATCAGCCGCGGTTGCTCGGCATCGCGCACGGCCGTCAGGCGGGCCTGGGCCGGGAAG